>JBLILC010000001.1:0-86202 GCA_047635635.1 Octadecabacter sp.
AGAGATGTTTGGTCTTGGTATCAGTGCGTGGGCCAATCAAGGCGGTGGTATCTGAAAGCGCAGCGCGGAGCGGGTCACTGAGGTGCATAATTCCGGGTGCCAGGATGAATTTATATTTTGACAGATCGGTAATATTGGGTGGCACAATATCGATGTTAAGGCCTGCGCGCCGACATGCTCGGTACGCTGAAAATGTGAGGCGGAACTGATCAAAGTCAGCGCCTTGCGGCTGTGCCTCCCATGCCCATGCGGATTCGTAGTCGAAGACCAATGCGACATTGGCGCGGGCTGTGCCAACTTCGGGTAATTCTGTGATTTCTTTGCTAACTTGCAATGCTTCAGCTAGCGAGGGCGCATCTGCACTGTCGGTCCGCAATAGGCCTGCGTGCATTTGTTCTTGGGCAAATGGGGCTTGACGCCAGCGGAAATAACATACGGTTTCAGCACCATGAGCGAATGCTTCCCAAGCCCAAAGACGGGCCATTCCTGGCAGGGGGGCCGGATTGTAAGGAGCCCAATTTACGGGACCAGGTTGTTGTTCCATGATCCACCAACGCCCCCTGCCAACGGCACGGTACAGGTCGTGGTGGAACGCCTGATTGTCTGGATCTCCTTGGCGCAGAAAGCGGTGCTTATGGGTGAGGGTGCCTTCGATGCGATCCGAAAGAAACCCGATTGGATAACTGTCCCATGAAGCAATATCGAGGTCGGCACCAACTTTGAAATGATCAAAAGACGTTTCACGGCCCATGTAGTTGTGGATGATAGGGGTTGTTGCGTGAGCTCGGATTTCGATTACTTGTTCATGGTTGAATTGCACGACCATGTCGGATGAATAGCGGTAGAAATCTAGAGTGTGCGGGTGATTGGGTTCAGTGACTGTTAGATTTGGCAGGCCAACTTCGGTAAAGTCGTTGTAGTCCATTGACCAGAACACGTTGCCCCATGCGCGGTTGAGGGCTGCGGGGCTTTGGTATTTGTGAGCCAGCCAGTTTTGGAAACCCTCTGTGGCGGCGTGAGAATAGCTACGCGTTGTGTTGTGACAACCATATTCATTATCGGTTTGCCATGCTTGAATGTGTTTGTTTGATCCATAGCGTTCTGCAAGAAGTCGCGTTATGCGTTTAGCCTCGAAGCGAAACCCTTGGTGTGAAAAGCAATAGTGGCGCCGCGATCCAAACCTGCGTGAGTGGCCCTGTCCGTCAATCGCGAGCATGTCTGGATGTTTTTCGAGCATCCAACGCGGTGGTGTCGCAGTGGGTGTGCCAAGGATGATTTTCAGTCCAGCATTGCCTAGTATTTCAATAGCACGATCAAGCCAGTCGAAGTGCATTTCCCCTGAATTAGGTTCTAAGCGTTGCCATGCAAATTCGCCAATGCGGACCCATGACAAGCCCGCATCTATCATGCGGGCTGCGTCTTCCGTCCAGATACTTTCGGGCCAGTGTTCGGGGTAATAGCAGACACCGAGCGTGCGTTTCATGGGGTCACCTATGAGTTGTATCGGCTTTAATAAAAGCGCGATTAAAAAATGATTTGGTGTTCGGCCTGTCCAGTTGCGTCAACTGGTATAGCGAAAGTTTTACCATCGTCTTTACCAATCAAGCCAACGGCGGCGGAGGTGCAGAATAGCGTTTTTAGGTTAGGTCCACCGAATGCAGGGCAGGATGTTTGCACAGCAGAGAAGGCGATTGTTTGGATCAAAGTGCCTTCGGGGCTATAGCATGCAACGCGGTTTGCGCCCCATTGCGCATTCCATAAATTTCCAGCTGTATCAATAACCGCGCCGTCAGGCCCCCATGACGTGTCACCAAAGTCAAGCCATATTTCGGGATTGCCGATTGGCCATCCGTCTTTTTCAGCAAGCTTTTGGCGCATAATTTTACCAATCTGTGTGTCACAGAAATAGGCGCAGCTCCCATTGGGCGAAAAGCAGATGGCGTTCGTAGTTGTCATGCCCGCGAAAAGTTTGCGGACTTCACCACGATAAAAGCGGTAGATTGCGCCAGCTTTGGCCTCTCCGTTGATCCCCATGGTTCCGATCCAGAAGCCGCCCCATGGGTCGGCCCGGCCGTCATTGGAACGAGTGACCGGGTTATCTGCCTCAACTTGCGCGACTTGGTCGGTGTTGCCTGTTGCCAAATTAAAAACATGCAACCCAATACTGTCAGCGATTAGCAGATGGTCGTTGTCGATCCAACCTGCAGCGGACACATAGCGGTCAAATTGCCAGTGGTGGTTTTTCATGTGTAGCCGTTTAGACAGGATGTCGAACCAATACAGCTCCTCGCGTACGGGGTGCCAAAGTGGGCCTTCGCCAAGAGTGCATTGGGTGGCGTCATAAATCATGCGCGTAGTGCTGCATCGTAGGCTGTGACGATGTCAGCTGCGCGTGTCTCGATTTGGGGGATGGTCATACTGGGTTTATAAAGCGCTGAGCCGAGGCCAAAACCGTTTGCAGAAGCGGCAAACCAGTCAGCGAAGTTTTCTGGTCCAGCACCTCCCACAGCATAGACTTGTGTGCCAGTGGGCAACACCGCGCGGATCGCTTTGAGGCCGTCAGGTCCAATTAGGGAACCCGGAAAAATTTTCAAACCGTCAGCGCCATTTTTCAGGGCCATGAAACATTCAGTTGGAGTCATCACGCCGGGCCAGCTTTGCAGGCCTGCATTTTTTGTGGCGTGGATTACGCGCGGGTCGACGTTGGGTGACACGATAAGCTTGCCGCCCGCTTGTGCGACTCGGTTCACGTCCCCAACCGATAACACGGTTCCTGCCCCGATCAACGCTGTGTCACCGTAAGCATCTGACATCAATTTGATGCTGTCGAATGGATCGGGTGAGTTGAGTGTGACTTCAATGCTAGTTATTCCTGCATCTATCAGGGCTTTTGCGGCTGCAACTGCGTCTGCTGGGGTAATTCCGCGTAGGATAGCGATAATATTGCGCGGCATCAATTTATGACCTCCAACAGGGCGTGTGCGGCTTTGATACCGGCGAGGGTCATTTCTAGAGAGTCCACGCGTGTGGCCTGAACGCCAAGTTTAGCAAGGCCTGATATATACGGGGCGGAAACAGCATCTGCCCCAATCAAGGCGACGTTTTGCCCTAGCCAATAGGGTTTGGCGGCTGCAAGCTCAGCTCCGATTAAGAGACCTGACAGGTTCGCGCGTAATGTAACAGTATCAGTATCATGGACCAATTGCGCGGCGCGCAGTGAAAACAGCCGAGCGGCGAGAGATTCAGGGCGTGAAAGGGTTTGTGACATGGCATTAGTGAAGGCATCGTTGTCCCAACCACTCCCTGCGATAGAATGGCGCAGGACAGATTGATCTGCCAGTAGGGCAAAAAGTTCACCAGTCATAAAGGTCTGAAAACTGATAATTTCGTTTGCCGAAATATGAACCCATTTAGTATGGGTTCCCGGCAGGCAGATGACACCGTCCCAGCCTGGATTTTGCGCTAGAAAACCTGTAATTTGAGTTTCTTCACCACGCATAACATCTGCTGGATCAGTTTGGCGAATGCCGGGTATGACATGAACGATGAGCCCCGGATGGGTGGTTGGGGCCTTGACCATTGTCGATGGACACACCGCGCAGGGCGTTGTTTGATATGGCGCTTCGACCCAGCCTTGCCGTGATCCAACCATGCCACAAGTGACAACGTGCGATGTTACGGAAAGCCAATCGCCTGCGATATTGAGTAAAACTGCCTCAAATTCAGACGGATTCAATTGGCCCATGCCTTTATCTGACTTGCGTTCGTCTAATACAGAGCCATCCGCACTAATCGCCCAAAAGCGGGCGTTTGAGGTTCCCCAGTCAACAGCAATCCAGTCAGGTTTCATAATCGGTGTCCTTCCAGAACCCACATGGTTTCTGGGAATGACCAAGGCAAGGTCAAACCGTGATGCATTAGGTAGGTGCCCGACAATGTGGTCGAGCCTTCTTTCAATGCAGGTGTGCCGCGCGACAAGGTTGGCGCTGATGTTTGGTTGATCAGGGACACTTTGTACATGGCGTGTGGGTCTAAACCTGACAGGCGCAGCGGGCGTGGGACGATTTGAATCGAGGTTGAGGCTTTGCCAGCAAAAACGACAAAGCGCGCCCCGTCCTGAGGCATTTGTTGTTCTGCGATGATCGCCGGATCAGGGCTGTCCAGGCGCAGGATGTCGGCGTTTTCCATCCAACTGCGGTTGTGTTTCCACCAGCTTGTGACTTCGGTCAGCACAGCGATTTCGTGGTCGTCAAGTTCACGTGGGTCCATTTCGAACCCCATGTGACGTTGCGCTGCGACCCATGCGCGAAACGAGATATCTAAGGATCGGCCAGACGTGTGGCAGCGGCGTGGACCCACGTGCGATCCGGTAATTGATAAGGGCAAGAACAGTGCAGCATTATGTTGAATATGGAGGCGTTCAAGTGCGTCGTTGCTGTCTGATAGCCAGACACGTTGCGTGCGTTTGAGAATGCCGAAATCAATGCGACCACCCCCAGATGCACAGCTTTCGATTTCCAGATCAGGGAAGGCGGCGCGCAGACGGTCAAAGAGTTCGTATGACCCCCGGGTTTGCGCCGCATCTGGCGTGGGAAGTACGCGGTTGTGGTCCCATTTGATATAGTCGATGTCGTGGTTTTCAAGGATCGCGGCCATGTGGGTGTAGATAAAATTGCGCACATCTGGAAGGGCCATGTTGAGGGCCTTTTGCTGGCGGCCCAACGTTTGGTCTTTACTGCCTAATGCCCAATCGGGGTGTGCGCGGTGAATGTCGCTGTCAGGGTTAATCATTTCGGGTTCAAACCAAATGCCAAACGACATGCCAAGCCCGCGCACATGATCAATGAGCGGCGTAAGACCGTTGGGATATTTGCGTACGTCAACTTTCCAATCAGACAAAGCGCGGGTGTCGTCGTCGCGATTGCCGAACCAGCCATCATCCAACACAAAACGTTCTGCGCCAAGGGCTGCAGCACGGTCGGCGATGTCTGTTAGCACGTCAAGTTTGTGATCGAAATAAACGGCTTCCCAGCAGTTATAATGTACAGGACGAGGCGTGTTTGGTTTGGGCCATGTTACGACACGATCGCGGACGTGACGTTGAAACGAAACGGCACACCCGTTGAGGCCAGTGTCTGAATAGACCATGTACAGCTTTGCGGTACTGAATTGTGTTGCGGCCTGAGGTTCTATGTGCGTGGCGTGGCCCCATTGAATTTGGCGGCGGCCATCCGGTAGTTCTTCAGCGATCATGCGGTGCCCGCCCGACCAGCCATAGTGGAATCCGTAGGCTTCGCCCCGGGTGTTGGTTGCACCGACGCAAGGCACAATTAGACCTGGAAAGTGTTCGTGGCCCGAGCGTCCTGTTCGGTTTTCGCGGCAACGGATGCCGGGTGACCACGGGGTGCGGTTAATTTCAAATTCGCGACACCATCGGCCCGAAAAATCGATCATTTCATTTGACAGTTGCGGGGCTGGCATAACAGGAGCGGCGAGCCAGTGCAGATGTACGGGAGCGTCGGCCTGAAGAATTGTTTTGGCGCTAATGATGTAGGTTTTAGCGTTAGTTTCAAATTCAAAAATTAGTGTAAGGCCATTTTCAGCGTCGCGATATTTAAGTAACAGGTCCTTGACGTTCTCAGCTGATGCAAAATGGAACTTAGGCAGCAGAGGGGTGCCATCTTGGCGGCGCAAGATCAGACCGGGTTGACCAGGGAAGGTGCGTGAGCTTTCAGGGCAAAGTGACAGATCTGGATTTTCATCTAGCATGCCACCTGTGATGTCAATTGCATGGGCAGCGTGAATGGCTGTCAGGTTTTCGTTTTGTGGCAACACTGCGCCCCAATAGACCACCTCTGGGAGGCGCTCACGTTTTGATGCTAGAACTAGTGTCTGGCGCCCATCGTCCAATCGCCATGTTTTCATTATTTCACTGCTCCGAGAGTTAGTCCTGCAATAAAATGCTTTTGCATTAAAAAGAACATCACAACGGGGGGGAGGGCGGCGACGATGCTGCCTGCGGACATCAAGTGATAGGCAGCTCGATATTGACTATTAAAGCTGGTTATCCCAGCGGTGACAGGTTGACTGTCGGGACCTTGGGTCAAAACGATCGCCCAGAAATAGTCATTCCAGATAAATGTGAAGACCAACACCGACAGGGCGGCAAGTGCAGGTTTCATCAAAGGTAGCACGACGTACACAAAAATACGCCATTCGGAAACGCCTTCCACGCGGGCTGCTTCAATCAATGCAAACGGTAGTTGGCGAATGAAATTGCGCATGAACAGCGTGCAGAACCCTGTTTGAAACGCGATGTGAAACAGCACAAGGCCAATTTTGGTGTCATACAGGTTCAAAGACAATGTTAGGTCACGCACTGGCACCATCAGAATCTGGAATGGCACGAAATTACCTGCGATAAAAATGAAAAAGATTAATAAGTTTCCCCTGAAGCGGTACACTCCCAGAGCGAAGCCCGTCATGGAAGATAACAACACCGCACCGACGACTGTTGGAACGGTGATAAAAACTGAATTCAATAGATAGCGTGGCATGTCGGATTCAAACAACACCTTGCCGTAGTTGTTAACCATTTCAAACGAGGACGGCATGCCCCAATAATTGCCGTTGGTAAAATCTGCATCTGGTTTGATCGAGAATACTGCTACGGCGATCAGCGGCAACAGCCAGATCACCAGCACTACTGGCAACAACAAATGATAGGTTATCTGCCATTGATGAGACGTTTTTGATAAAGGTTTGGGAAACATCAGTATGCACCTTTTTCATCTTCGTACATAGACCACAAAAAGTAGCCGATGAAGCCCAGCATTATGAAGAACAACACCACTGCGATGGCAGCACCGTACCCCATCCGAAACCCGAATTCAGATAGTGACTCCTCAAACATGTAAAAGCTCAGAACGCGAGTAGACCCGAAAGGTCCACCGTTGGTCATCACCGCGATAAAATCGAATGAGCGTAGCGAACCGATGATCGTCACCACAAATGCAATGAATGTCGCAGGTTTCAGCTGTGGTAGGATGACATACCACAACATACGCGCACCCTTTGCACCATCCAGACGCGCAGCTTCGACTTGTTCAGGATCGACAGCGTTTAAACCCGTGAGGTATAGTATCATGCAATATGCCGTCTGTGGCCATAGGCCTGCTGCGATAATACCATAGGTTGCAGTGTTCGGGTTGCCAAGAATACCGCCGGAGATATCGATGCCAATTTTGCTGACAAGAACGTCGAACAGCCCGTCATTTGGTAGGTAGAACCATGAAAATACGAGGCCCACAACAACTTGTGAAATAACGAATGGAAAGAAGAATAGCGATTTATAGAGCCGTATGCCAAATACTTTTTGATTAAGAAACAGTGAAATAAATAGCCCCATTGGAATTGCCAGCAGGTACAAAACCAGCCAGCGTATGTTGTTCCAGAACGATGTTTCGAATTTGCGGTCTCCACCGAGCAGGCGCTCGTAGTTCGCCAGACCAACCCAGGTCTTTTCTCCCAAGCCATCCCATTCATGGAATGAAATCCGGAATGATTGGAAAATTGGATATATTACATAGAGGGAGAACATGAAAATGCCTGGTATTAGGAACACCCAAGGGGTCACTGCGATTTCGTTGCGCTTGTACCAGTTTCTATTTTTGGCTGTGGCAGTGGCCATGATCGTCTCCTGTCGGGTCAACACATGTAAAAAAGGACGCAGTTTCTTAAAAGAAATTGGCTGTTTACAGATGGGTTGATGAATAAGAGGCAGACTCGAAGGCCTGCCCCTAAGTATAATGGCTTACTGATAGATTCGAACGCGTGCTTCCTCCAGACGTTCTAAAATGTCATCTAGGTTGTCAGGGAAAACCATGAATTCTTGTAGGCCTTCCATCCCAACAGATGCCATTTCAGCTGGAAAATCGCGGTCAAAAAATTGCATGATACCGCCAGATGCATTGTTGGACAGCATATCAAAGCCTTCCTGGATGAACTTGTCATCAGATACTGACGCGGCTGCATTCACCGGAAGCTGACCAAGGGCATCACCGCCGTTGATCGCAGTTTGAACGTCAGGAGACGTGACATAAAGCAAAAACGCTTTGGCGTTATCGACGTTTTGGGCAGCCGACGGAATGTGGAACGTGTCGGTTGGTGCATCTTCTGCTGGTGCAACATTAGGGTTGATTTGTGGGAACTGATAGAAATCCAGCTGATCGTTCGTCAAACCACCGTCACGCATTGCCGCAACCGCAAAGTTACCCATCAGGTACGCTGTCGCTTCGCCATCAACCATGAACGGCAGGGCTTCCTGCCAGCTGTAGGCCTGGTGGTCATCAATGAACGCACCCATGTCAATTAACTGACGCCAGTTAGCAAACGTTTCCCGCACACGCTCATCAGTCCACGCAACTTCGCCGTTGGCCAGCTGGATATGGAATTCGTAGCCATTTGTGCGGGAGTTCATATAGTCAAACCAACCGCCAGCTGTCCAAAGGAACTTCGACCCGATTGTGTAACACTTACGACCAGAATCAATTATAACCTGACAGTTTTCTAGTTCCTGATTCCACGTTGTAGGTTCTATTAGGCCCAGTTCTTCAAAGATGTCTTTGCGGTAATAAACGCCCCACTGGTAGTAGGTATACGGCACGCCCCACTGGGCACCATCCAATGTCATTGCGCCCTTGGTGGATGCCAGATTAGCCATTGCAGGGTCTTCCCACAAATCTGATAGGTCCATGAACAAGCCAGCATCTACGAAAGGTGACATGCGGGTCGCCGCATACCAGTTCACCACATCGGGCGCGTTTGCTGTCAGCGAGTTGCGGATCTGCGTTTTCCAAGCTTCGCGATCGACGATCTCAAGTTCGATGTTCAATTCTGGATGTAAAGCGCCAAAATCGGTTGCGAGGCCTTCCATCACAGCGCGTGGCGCTGGGTTGGACATGTCAGATACGATTCGAAGTTCACCGCTGAGCGAATGAGCATCAGCAAATGCAGAAGTCGTTACGACACCTAGAGCAATCGCCGTAGCGGAAGCTTTAATAATAGAATTCATGGTTTCCTCCCTTAGATTCTGTCACAACCAGTTTCATTATTTGAAACTAGGTTTTGAATATTGAAATTTAATCTTGAATCGCCCATGCTTGTCAATACTGAGGTTTTAAGACTTCAAGAAATAGGGAGGACATCGTGGTTGCATCTGGAGACGGAACTGTTGGTAAGGCATTGGAAGTGTTAGATCAAGTGGCGTCCCATGGGCGTCCTGTCCGATTTTCTGAACTGCTCGGCGGGTCACGATTTCCAAAGGCAACACTTTATCGATTCGTTCAGACTTTAACCAATCAGGGCATGCTCGCTTTCGATCCTGATCGCGGTACGTACGCGCCAGGGATGCGATTAGTGCGTTTAGCCCATTCAGCTTGGCAGACAGCGTCACTGGCTCCAATTGCGGCCAGTTATTTAGACCGTCTGAGTACGGATGTTGATGCAACGGTGCACCTAGCGCAACTGGACCATGCACAAGTGATCTATGTCGACAAACGCAATGCCGACGATCCGGTGCAGATGTATAGTCAATCCGGTAAGGTTGGGCCTGCTTACTGCACTGGCGTTGGCAAAGTGATGATCGCCTATCTGCCAGAGGCAGATTTGGCTGATGCGCTGAACCAGCAAAGTTTCCATCGTTTCACCGATACAACCCACACTTCTGCCGCCAGCCTGCGCGCTGAATTGTCTGATATCCGCGCCAATGGCTATGGTTTTGACCGTGAAGAACATGAGCCTGGGATCATTTGCATCGCTTTGCCGATCCTGACCGAAACGAACCGTGCACTGGGGGCCATTTCGGTGACCAGCACCACAACCCGCACCAATCTTGAAGAACTTGAAAGCCTTGTTCAACGCATCCGCATAACGGCTGAGGCCATCGCGGAAGACGCCAGCTCATGGTATTTTCCAATTCCAGTCAGATCATCCTAGAAAGGAACCAATATCATGTCCGGTGTAACGCTGAATAACGTGGTCAAGAAATATGGCGATCTTAAGGTGATCCATGGGATCAACCTTAAGATTAAGCATGGCGAGTTTTGCGTCTTTGTCGGTCCGTCAGGCTGCGGCAAGTCTACGTTGTTGCGCATGGTTGCTGGGCTTGAAGAAACCACCGGTGGTACGATGACCATAGGGAGTCGTGATGTCACCCACATGGACCCGTCTGAGCGTGGTGTCGCGATGGTGTTCCAGACCTATGCACTTTACCCGCACATGACCGTTAAGGAAAATATGGGGTTTGGGTTGAAGATGAACCGCTACCCTAAAAAAGAAATTGAAGAAAAGGT
Source organism: Octadecabacter sp. (assembly GCA_047635635.1). Taxonomy (GTDB): domain Bacteria; phylum Pseudomonadota; class Alphaproteobacteria; order Rhodobacterales; family Rhodobacteraceae; genus Octadecabacter. The sequence goes on from JBLILC010000001.1 coordinate 10,353, forward strand.
TGCGGCGGCGACACGTATCTTGAAGTTAGAAGACTACCTTGACCGTAAACCAGCAGCCTTGTCCGGTGGTCAGCGTCAGCGTGTCTCGATTGGGCGTGCGATTGTGCGCGGACCCGAAGTATTCTTGTTCGATGAACCATTGTCGAACCTTGATGCCGAACTGCGTGTTGAAATGCGCGTTGAAATCGCGCGACTGCACAAAGAAATAGGCGCGACGATGATCTATGTGACTCACGATCAGGTCGAAGCGATGACATTGGCCGACAAGATTGTCGTGCTCCGCATGGGTAATGTTGAACAATTTGGTGCGCCCATGGATCTTTATCGCGACCCTGACAATAAGTTTGTCGCGGGTTTTATCGGTAGCCCTGCCATGAATTTCATGAACGGCGTGGTGGGAGATAATGAGGTTGAGATCACGGCGTTGAAGATGACTGTGCCAATGAACACTGCGCCAGCTTACAAAGGCAAATCTGTGAGCGTTGGTTTACGGCCAGAACACTTGTTAATTGATCCAACAGGTGGAGCGTTGCGTGTCGATTTGACCGAAAGCCTTGGCGGTGTAAGTTATGCCTATCTTGTAGCGGAAACTGGGGAGAGGATAGTCATTGAAGAGCGTGGTGATGAGCGAGTGTCCGAGGGTCAGATGGTTGGGTTGATTTTTGAGAATAAACGCGTCTATTTGTTTGATCCTGAGACCGGGTTGCGGATCCATACTTGATTTAACAATTCTGAAAAAAAAGGCCCCTTCGGTCGAGGAGCCTTTTTATGTTAACGTTTGCCGTAATATAGCCCAACAACGTGTTCAGCTTGCGCGAAGAACAGCCAGCGCGCAGCAAAAACGCCTATTAGGTGGCTGATTACAGCCAGGCCACCAAGGATGTGGGAGTGGCTGAGCAGCAGCAGTAAAAGTGGCAGGCCGACCATCAAAATAATCGCAATAACACGCAGTTTGAATGCGTGTTTGCGTCCAATTACAAAAACGAATTCTTTTAACAAGTAATTGGTGCCAGTGTGCGGTGATTCAAATGCGCGTACCTGCCCGCGTGCACCAAGGCCCGTGGCCGTGGCCAGTGTGGTGCCCGATTTGGCAAGTGCAGTGTCGCCAAGCACCCAATGAGCGATTTGTGCGATACCTGCAATAATAAGCAGTGGCATTGCGATTGATACTTGACCTGCGAGAAGCGCGCCACCCGCAATACAAATACTTAAAAACATAGCTGGTGTGGTGATATTGTGCCAGCGTGGAATGGTTTTCATTTGGGTATAGATCATCGCCGTTGTGAATACGGTGCCGATAGAAAATGCTGCACCTATGAAGCCTAAGAAGCTCCAACAGTTTCCAAGAAACACGAGGCCTGCCCCATAGATAGACATAATAATAAGTGCAAAAACTGCGCAAATGGCTTCGCGTGATAGCCAGCTTGACCGCCACTGGCTGAACGCTTTAAGCGCGCGTTCTGGATGGCCAAGGTGGAAGGTCGACGCAATCAAACCGCCGACTGCCAATAGATAGGCGATGGCAAAAAATACAAACGCGACCCAGCCTGTAGGAGCTGGGTTGCCAATTCCAAGAAAGGCCAAAAGGCCGAAGCCAAGGCCAGAGAGTGTCGAAAAAAGAATGACGGATGGTGCAGGATGCATTAGTTCGAGTCTCCCTTATAGTCATCTTTTGAAAAATTATTCTTCGAAGGACTAGGCATCGCGTCGAGTGCTTTGTCTAGCCAGCCAAGGAAGCCAGTTGTTTCCGTTGCAACAGGGGCAAGGAATGGTGCAAGAATATCAACGTCTTGGCTGTGATCACGGTCTTTGGCGCGTGGTGGCAAGTATTTGTTGACGGGTTTTGTGCCCATTTCAGGCATCAAGTCCATACCGCCGCGCTCAGACGTGAGTTTGGAAACGTTAGATTCTGGATCTGCAAAGTCGCCAAAGTGACGCGCGTTGGATGGGCAAGTGCGCACGCAAGCTGGTTCGCGGTCTCGCTCGGGCAGGTTTTCGTTATAGATTCGGTCAACACAAAGCGTGCATTTTTTCATAACCTTCGCTTCGGCGTCCATTTCGCGTGCGCCGTAAGGGCAGGCCCACGCACACAATCCACAGCCGATGCAGTCTTGTTCATTGACTAAAACGATGCCGTCTTCGACGCGTTTGTAGCTAGCCCCAGTTGGGCAAACGGTCACGCAAGGCGCGTCTTCGCAGTGCAGGCAGGATTTGGGGAAGTGGACCAGCTGCGCTGGTGCGGCCCCCAATCCAAGATCTGGCGGTTGGATTTCGTAACTGTGCACCCGATTGAGGAACGTCCCCGTCGGGTTTTCGCCGAATGGATCCTGATCTGATAGGGGGGCGCCGTAATTTTCGGTGTTCCAGCCTTTGCATGAGATCACGCAGGCATGGCAGCCAACACAGGTATCGAGGTCAATCACAAGGCCAAGCTTTTTAGCGGTTGTAGTGGGTAAAGTTGTCATGTTGTGGCCCCTATTAGGATGGGTTGGATCATGCTGATGGGTTCTTCGGCTGATGCGTCCCATGTGGCGACAAACCAGATAAAACTGCCAACCATAAGCGCAATGGCGATAAAGATGAGGATCAGTGTTTGCTTCACTTGCCGACCTTCCATGCTAGGGATTTTGGACCATAGCCTACTGGAGACTTTTGCGCTGGCGTTGTGGGCTCTGCCTCATTGGGGGCTGCGACCTTTTTGATTTTTACGCGAAGATCAAACCACGCAGCTTGGCCCGTAATAGGGTCGGAATTCGACCAGCGCATGCCATCAGCTTTTTCAGGTAGTAGTTCGTGGATAAGATGGTTGAGTAGAAAGCCTTCGGTCGCCTCAGGTGCCTTTTCATCCAAAGCCCAAGCGCCTTTACGTTTACCGATCGCATTCCACGTCCATACTGTGTTTTCGTTCAGCGCAGCCATGTGTGCGACGGGGACGGTGATGACGCCTGATGGGGATGAAACCATTGCCCAATCGTCTTCTGCAAAGCCGAGCTGTTCCCAGATTTTTGTAGGTACGTAAAGTGGGTTAACCCCGTGGATTTGGCGAAGCCATGCGTTTTGTGTACCCCATGAATGGTACATCGCCATCGGCCGTTGTGTAAGCGCGTGAACGTTAAATTCTTCAGTGTCGATCAAGTCATCGGACAGCGGTGCATACCACATCGGTAGCGGGTCCATAGTGCGTTTGACTTGTTCGCGCAAATGATCTGGTGGTTGCACACGACCATGCCCCTCAGCTGCCAACTGCATGCGGCGCAGCGGTTCAACATAGGGCGTAAAGATGTAGGATTGTTCACTATCATAAAATCCCATTTTCATCGCCCAGGATTGGTAGGCCATGTTGAATGGTTTGTAATATGACGCCTCTTCGGGAACGTGGGACACCCAAAAGCCACCGTTCTTGATGTAGCTGTCAAGCTGGCTCTCGTTAGGTTCACCGCGGCCTTCAGTTAATCCATTTTCGCCCATGCGAAAGCCTGCAAGTGGGCCAATTCCAGGACGACGGATGTGGTTAGTAATGTAGTCAGCGTAATCTTCGTATTTTTGTGAACCGTCTTCGTTAACGAAGCTTGGTAAATCGAGCCGCGCTCCAAGTTCGCACAGCACCGATTGAAACCCGCGAACGTCACGGTCTGGTTCAATGACGGGCCAACGAATCGCGTCAGCAACTCCGTCCGCTTCGGATATGGGGCGGTCCAGAAGCGAGATGCAATCGTGACGTTCAAGGTATGTGGTGTCGGGTAGGATTAGGTCTGAAAAGGCAACCATTTCCGATGAATAGGCATCCGAATAGATAATTCGTGGGATTACATATTCACCAGTATCTTCGTCTTTGTCTGTAAGCATTTCCATAACGCCAGTCGTGTTCATCGAACTGTTCCACGACATGTTGGCCATGTACATAAATAGTGTATCAATTTTATATGGATCGCCTGCGTGGGCGTTGGAAATCACCATGTGCATCATGCCGTGGGCTGACAACGGATTGTCCCACGTGAAGGCTTTGTCGATGCGGATTGCGCTGCCGTCTTCATGCAGCATCAAATCTTCTGGTCCATGGGGATAGCCCAGATGAGGACCGTTCAGGGCAGCACCGGGCGTGACTTTGCCGTGGGGTTTCGGGTGCGCTGTCGCTGGCTTCGGGTAGGGTGGCTTGAACCGCATACCGCCGGGTGTTTCAACTGCACCTAAGACTATCTGTAATGTGTGCAATGCGCGGCAGGTTTGAAACCCGTTGGAATGTGCAGAAATACCGCGCATTGCGTGCATCGATACAGGACGGCCGATCATTTTTGGGTGCTTTTTACCGCGAAAATCAGTCCAAGGACGATTGAGTTCAATGGCTTCCTCAAACGCCACATGCGCCATATCAGCAGCAAGACGTTTAATTCGGTCCGCAGAAATGCCTGTCGCATCCGCAACCATTTCGGGTGCGTATTTAGGGTCAAGAAAGCGATCTGCCATTAGATGGAATACAGGGCGGTGCGTGACGCCAGCGGTACGGTGTGTTGTGCCCAAATCGGGTTCTACACCTTGCCCGTTCCAAGGCGCAAGGTGGCCCGTATTTTTGTCTATCACTTGTGGTTGTCCGTCACTGTCGCGCAAAAGCAGGCCGTTCTGATCACTTTTAGGGTCTTCGTTGACGATGCAGGACGCGTTGGTGAACCGCGCGAGGTAGTCAAGGTCGAGTTTGCCCGCTTTAAATAATTCGTGGATCAGCGCCATGATCAGTAAACCATCGGTGCCCGGCGTAATACCAAACCAGTCGTCAGCCACAGCATTATAGCCCGTGCGTATTGGGTTAACGCCAACCATACGCGCGCCGCGTTTTTTGATTTTGCCAATGCCCATTTTAATCGGATTGGAATCGTGGTCTTCGGCGACGCCAAAAAGGACAAACATTTTGGTATGGTCCCAATCAGGCTGACCGAACTCCCAAAATGCACCACCCATTGTATAGATGCCAGCGGCGGCCATATTTACGGAACAGAATCCACCGTGCGCTGCGTAGTTTGGCGTGCCGAACCCTTGGGCCCAGAGTGAAGTAAATGATTGTGATTGATCGCGGCCTGTAAAAAACGCCAGCTTTTCAGGAGCTTTTTCGCGAATGGGCTTTAACCAGTCAGTGGCGATTGTTAATGCCTCTTCCCACGAGATCTCTTCGAACTCACCTGACCCACGTGGGCCTACACGTTTAAGTGGGGCTTTCAGGCGGGAAGGTGCATTGACCTGCATAATGCCAGCTGACCCTTTGGCGCAAAGAACGCCTTGGTTCACTGGGTGATCTTTATTCCCTTCGATATAAGCCACCTTGCCATCTTTCATGTGCACGTCGATGCCGCAACGGCAGGCGCACATGTAACAGGTCGTCTTACGGACCTCGTCTGAAACCTTTGGCGATGTATCGAGGATCGGTTGATCTTTGGGCATCTGGGTGACCTTTCAGTTCAGGCGAATTGGGTGCGAATCAAACCAAGCGAAGCGAGGCTGATCAAAAGAATAAGGCAGAACGGACGATAGTAGGGCGCAAGCCGTTCGGTGAAAAATTGCTGGCCGATGATAACACCAATCATAGTGGGTACCGAAAAAATAAGGCCTCGCGCAACGCTGGATGCTTCCATGATGCCGTATGCTATCAAAACGACCATCGAAACTATGGATGTCAAAAATAGATACAGCACCAGTGATGCTCGCATTGTGTTAGCAGGTGCTTTTGCAGCTAAAACGTAAATCGCAACAACCATCCCGCCCACAGAGGCGAGGCCAGATGCAATGCCCGCCATTATGCCTGCGCCATAAAGGCCAGGCTTGGTGGCCAGAATCGGCATGCGTACTCTCGCAAGTAGGATCGCAGCAAGTGCCACAATTACCGAGAGTGTTATGGTCTTGGATATGGCAATTGGCAACGAAACCGTTAATGCGAGGCCGATAGGCCAACCAATAAATGACCCGCCCGCAAGGCTGTAGGTCATGGTTTTATCTGCTCCCACCCAGCCTTTTCTTATCATTAAAATGGAGGCTGACATTTCGAGCCACCACAACATTGGGATCAGTTGAACGGGCGGTATGATCATTACGGCGGTCGCCATAACCATCGCGGATAAAGCAAAACCGCTGAAGCCACGCACAATACCAGCCAGCATAGTTAAACCGATCAAAACTAGAAAATCTGTCTGGCTAAGGTTTGTTGCACTGACCATCCAATAGATCATGTGGCCCCCAGAGTGATTGCATCTAGTGCAGTTTGACGCTCTTCGTCGGCTTGGATCACATGGATCGGGATGTCGCCAAGAAATTTCAAGTGTGCCATAATCCGTTTGCGAATTTCAGCGAAATTTTGGCCAATGCCACCTGTGAATGCCACGGCGTCAAGACCGCCCATGGCGACAATCGAGCTGCCAGCGTGCCGGGCTGCCCAATAGCAGAAATGATCAACGGCGAATTTGGCCTTTTCGGTGCCAGTGGCAAGCAAAAAACGTATGTCGTTTGAACCACCAAGCCCTTCAAGGCCGCTGTCTTTGTTCAGGCGGCGTGATGCTTCATCAGTCCCATGGATTTGCGCCATTCGCAGAACTGCCATGCCATTAATCGCACTAGATCGCGTGCCCATTGATAGACCATCCAGCGGTGAATACCCCAGAGAGGTGGCGACAGATTGACCTTTGTGGATCGCGCATAGCGACGCACCGGACCCGAGGTGGAACGCTAACAGGCGGTCAGGCAAGCGATCATTAAACTGTATTACTATCCATGCATAGGATAGTCCGTGGAAGCCGTAACTACGGATGCCCATATCGCGGTCCTTTTTAGGGATTGCATATGTAGTGGCGATGGGTTGATTGGGGGCGTGAAATGCGGTTCCAAAGCTCGCATATTGTGGCATGTCGGGGGCTTGTGTTTGCAGGCCGCGGATACCTGCAAGATTCTTTGGATTGTGCAATGGCGCTAGTGGCGTTGCGGCATCGATCTTTGCGATCACATCATCGGTAATTTGGCAGGGTTGCACCAACGGCGTGCCGCCGTGGACCACACGGTGTGCGCCGGAGGTTAATTGATCAGTCGTAATCCCTTGCGTCGCTAGGCTGGCAAGGATCGAACTTAGGGCTATGTCGTGATTAGGTGTAGAGATGTATTTATTATCACTGCCTACTGAGATGTGATCTATATCGCTGCCTATGCCACTAATTTGGCTGGCCATTACGTTGGTTTGATCGGACTTAAATAGAGCAGCTTTTATCGAAGAAGAACCCGCGTTGACAACGAGGATCATCAGATATCCGCCATAATTGCGCCAAGTGCGATGGACAACAGGCGGGCAGCTGAGGGATCTGCGCGGGATGTCAAAAGAATTGGGACTTTCGCGCCCATGACTATGCCGCCAGCGCAGCCTCCGGTGAGGTAAACGAAAGATTTGAACAAAGCGTTTCCCGATACTATGTCAGGCACAATTATGGCGTCGGCTTGTCCTGCTACTGGATCGTTTGTAAGACCTTTGGCCTGAACCGCCATAGGCGACATTATTAGATCGAACGCCAACGGACCTGAGAAATCAGCGCCTCTAATGTTTTCAATAGCCCAATCGCGCAGTTTGCGGGCTTCTACAGATGAAGGAACGTTTTCAATTGGAGTTTCTGTAGCCGACAAGAATGCGACCTTTGGGCGTGGGTTACCAATTTTGTGCAGCAGATCGACAACTTCCCGCGTTGAGTCTTTGCGAGTGTCGAGGTTCGGGTTCACGTTAACTGCGGCGTCGCTTATTGTGATCGAACGCGACCCGTCTGGCGTAGTGATATGAAAAATATGCACAAAGCGTTTGCCAGTCCGAAGACCTGCACTACGGGATACGGCGGCACGCATGAAAGCGTCGGTGTGCAACTGGCCTTTCATTAGGACGTCAGCGCGACCCTCGCCACAGGCCATGGCGGCTGCGTTACCTGCTTCGGCTTCGCCTTTGGTATTGATGATTTCGTATGGTGAAATGTCCCAGCCCAGCTCGTTGGCTTCGAATTCGATCATATCTTCTTCACCGGTAAACAAGGGCACCATCATGTTGGCTTTGGTCGCCTCCATTGCGGCTAGCATAGGCAATGGAGCACCTGCGCGGGCAATTGCCACACGTGGAGTGGGTGAGTTTTGAGCTTGACGAATAATATGTGCAGGGGAGTCGGCTACGGCGTTAGATAAAAATGATGACATTGAAAAGAGGCCTCTCAAAATTAAAGAGCCGAGGCGGAACTTTTCCCGCCTCGGCACTATCTTGCAAAGGCTATTAAGCCATTGTTTGTTGGCGCATGTCGCCTTTGGAAATACCAGCCACTTCGACAGGTTTCTTCATGGCGTCACGACGGAATGGATCACCGAGCTCTTGATTGATCATGGCTTCGATCAATGTTGTAACGCCATTTTCCATTTGGTCTTTTATCGCCTGTGCCAAGGCTGCTGTCAGTTCATCCATTGTGCGGGCAACGACGCCCTTCAGGCCACAAGCTATTGCAATACCAGCGTAAGACACTTCTTCGTCAAGTTCTGTGCCTATGAAGTTGTCGTCAAACCAAAGTGTAGAGTTCCGCTTTTCAGCACCCCACTGGTAATTGCGGAACACGATCTGTGTGATTGCAGGCCAGTCGCCACGTCCAATCGCTGTCAACTCGTTAACCGAGATGCCAAATGCACCGTCGCCAGCAAAGCCAACAACTGGAACGTCTGGCCGGCCAATTTTTGCACCAACTATGGAGGGCAAACCATAGCCACAGGGACCAAACAGGCCAGGTGCCAGATATTTTCGGGACTCATTGAATGATGGGTAGGCGTTGCCGATTGCACAGTTATTGCCAATATCGCTTGAAATGATGGCCTCAACTGGAAGGGCTGCTTGGATTGCGCGCCATGCCATACGCGGGGCCATCCATTCTGGTTTTGCAGCACGTGCGCGTTGGTTCCAGTCTGTACCAGGATCGTCCTGTTCTTCTGTCATGGAAGTCAGTTCTTGTGCCCATGCAGATTTGGTCTGCGCTATTATAGCTTTGCGTTCCTTGCGGCCTGTATCGCCTGCGCCATCTGCCAATTTAGCAGAAATTGCAGTTGCCACTTTGGCAGAGTCACCAATAATGCCGACACTTACCTTTTTGGTCAGTCCGATACGGTCTGGATTAATATCAACTTGGATGATTTTAGCGTTTGTTGGCCAGTAATCAATGCCGTAGCCGGGAAGGGTTGAGAATGGATTGAGGCGTGTACCAAGCGCGAGAACAACGTCAGCTTTGGAAATTAATTCCATACCTGCCTTTGATCCGTTATAACCCAATGGGCCTGCAAATAGAGGGTGATTGCCTGGGAATGCGTCGTTGTGCTGGTAGCCAACACAAACAGGTGCGTCGAGGGTTTCAGCTAAAATACGCGATGCTTCGATGCCATTTGGGGACAGGATTGTACCTGCACCGTTTAAGATGACTGGAAATTTGGCAGCTGAAAGTAGCGCTGCTGCTTCGGAAACTGCGATGTCGCCGCCCTGTGGCAATTCAAATTCAACAATGACTGGCAGTTCAATGTCGATGACTTGTGTCCAAAAATCACGTGGGACATTGATTTGGGCAGGGCCAGATGCGCGCTTGGCTTGCATTATAACACGGTTCAGAGTCTCAGCGATTCGTGATGGGTCGCGAACTTCTTCTTGGTAGGCAACACAATCAGCAAACAGGTTCATTTGTTCCATCTCCTGAAAGCCGCCCTGACCTATGGTCTTATTCGCCGCTTGCGGCGTGACAAGCAGAACTGGTGTGTGGTTCCAGTACGCAGTCTTCACAGCAGTGACGAAGTTTGTGATGCCAGGACCGTTTTGAGCAATCATCATTGACATTTTGCCAGTGGCGCGTGTGAAGCCATCTGCCATCATGCCGCCAGTTGTTTCGTGAGCACAATCCCAGAATTTGATGCCTGCATCGGGAAATATGTCTGAGATTGGCATCATGGCAGAGCCAATGATCCCAAATGCATTGTCGATGCCATGCATCTGGAGCGTTTTCACGAAGGCCTCTTCGGTCGTCATTTTCATTTAGGAATCCCTTTCGGTGCAAGATTGCTAGTAACTTATGGCTTTGGCATTGGCCCCGTTAGGTCCAGATGATAAGCGAATTTAGGGCCAGACATTCAATTATTAAGACTGTAAGTCTCATTATCACCTGGGTTTGTCTAGCAAGTTCTAGGATCCACAAAGCAACTTGCAAGGTTAAGTAATTTCAGCGAGCGTTTTTGCAAGAATTTCTATACCGCTTGAAATCCGAGGTGTTGGAATTGAGCTGTAGGCTAGGCGGTAAAAATTATGCGGTGCCGATGGGCCGCTGAAAAATGCGTGCCCAGGTTCGATCAGTACGCTTTTTTCTGCAAGCCGCCGTGCAAGGTCACGAGTGTCGATGTGATTGGGCGCGCGCATCCACAGTGCTGATCCACCAAAACTTCCTGCCCCCGCAACCGTCAATCCGTGTTTTCTCAGGGCGGTATCAATCGTTGTGCGTCGTTCATGGTAAGCGCGGCTCATCCGCCCAACGAGAGCGTCGTAGTGACCGCGAGACAGGAAATACGTTACGGTGCGCTGGATATGTCCGGGAGGGTGACGAAGCACGGAAGCGCGCAGTGCGCGGGCCTCGCGGATAAACTGCGCAGGACCAACTAGGTAGCCGAGACGCAGGCCGGGAAATAATGATTTAGAAAAACTGCCAACGTAGATAACGCGACCATTTTTATCGAGAGATTTTAGTGCTGGCGAAGGTGGTTTTAGGAAAGACATTTCAAATTCGTAGTCGTCTTCGACAATTAAAAAATCGTTCTGTTCTGCCTTATCTAGCAGTGCGTGACGGCGTGACATTGGCATTGTTGCAGCAGTGGGGCACTGATGGCTTGGGGTCGTAAAGACCACATCTGTTTCAGGTGGTAAAGAATAAGGTGGAAGTCCATCCTGATCTACTGGGATTGCGTGCAAATGGCAGCGTGATTGTTCTAAGATACCGCGCAATGCTGGGTAGCAGGGATCTTCGATGGCAGCTGTGCGCCGTTGGGTCAATAGAACCTGTGCCGTTAGCCAGAGTGCGTTTTGCGCCCCCATCGTCAGCAGAATTTCATCGGGCTGTGCGAGGATGCCACGACGGGGCAAGGTTTGGCGCGCAATAAAGTCGAGCAATTGGGGGTCGTCGCTGTCAAAATAGTCTGCAGTTAGGGCTTCAAAATCCTTACGGCCTAAAGCCTCAAGCGCGCAAAGTCGCCAGTTGGCTGAGTCAAACAGCGTGGGGTCGGCTTGCCCGTAGATAAAGGGATATCGGAATTTCGCCCAATCTGCTGGTTTAGACATGCTTTGTGTTGTCGTGAACCGTTGGCCAATAGCGCGGGTCCAATCAACAGTGCTGTGATCACTGCTTGTAGCTGGAAAGGCTGGTGGTTCGGGCGCATTTTCGGAGACGAAATAGCCTGAACGTCCATGCGCCACAATATAATCGTCTGCTAGAAGTTCAGTAAACGCAAGTGTAACAGTAATGCGGCTGACGCCAAGATGCACTGCCAGCTTGCGCGAGGATGGTAGTTTTTCACCCGGTCGGAAACGACCAGCAAGAATGCCTTCGGCCACCAACTGGCGAATTTGGGTTTGTAGGGTGCCGCTTGCACCTTGTTGTAAAAAAAAGGTTTCAACGGGTATTGCCATAACCTATTCTTAACTGGCCCCATGAGTGAGGTAAACTGGTCTTATGATATCAACTAGATATTGCACAAAATTATTGTTGTTGTGCAACTGCGGCAGCAAACGCACGGCTATCAACTGCAAGATTTGTTTTTGCAAACGGAGTTTTGTTGTTACTTGAGTTGAAAAACTGGCTATCGACTGCGATGATTTTCCATTCGCCGCCGACGTTTAGCAAAAACGGGGATCCGCTATCGCCTTGGGCCGTGTCACATTCGTGTAGTATAGAGTTGTCTTCAAATGCTTGCACGATGCGGCAGCCTTGGTTGCCGGACATGTTGTCACCGGTGTCCCAAGAATAGCCCGCCTGATTGACTAATAAACCAGAACTTCCGATTTGTGACAGATTTGCCGTGGTAAGTTCATGGACAGCAAGAAATCCTACTTCATCACCAAGGTTACGATTTAGAATGACCAGCGCCCAGTCATGACCATTGCCACCTCCTGCAAGTTGGGTCTCAGTAGAGTATGACGGATCAAAGACTGCGCCTATTACCTTCGCTTCGCCAAGCGATGCACCCCGTGAAAGTCCAGCGGAAAAGCTGAGGGGCGTGAGGGTTTCATTGCCAGTTTCTGTGACGCAATGCGCTGCGGTCAAGACCAACGATGGGCCAACCAACGTGCCAGTACATGTGCCGTCTTGCAACGTAAGCGAACCGATAGATCGCCAAGGTGCCTCTGTCGCGTCAACCAAGAAGCGGTCATCGCGGCCAAAGAAGTGGTTTTCGAGATCGGCTGGGCGCGAACGGCCTAAGCAGTCAGCTGTGTCAGAAAACGATTCACACGTCCCGTTGCCGCCAGATGTTTCGTTGCAAACCCCGTCAAATGCGGTGCTGCAAGTATCGGTACGATTTCGCAGATAGGCCACAGCCGAACAATCCGTCATGTCCGTTCCGGACGTACAGTTGGAGGTGCCGATGCCAGGTTCGTCGCACTCGCTGTCATTGGCCCAACGGCAGCTGTCTTCGCCACCAAGTGCCAAGGCGCGGCAATCGGTAGCATCTGTTCCAACATCACAATAGACAGTGCCGCCGAAGCTGACATCGTCACATTCGCCATCCACTGAATATTGGCAGGTATCATTACCCAATTGGCCGCTAAGATTGCTTGGTAACAGCGCAAGGAGCCGTTCGCGTGCTTCTGGTGAAGTGCCAAACATATTGCAATCTGTGGCATCTGATCCGTCAACGCATTGTCCGTCGCCACCGTAGCGCATTTCATCACAAGCACCGTCGTTAGCCCATGTGCAGCTGTCGTCGTCTAGGCCTGCTGCGAGATGACGGCAATCTGATGTATCTGAGCCTGCTTCGCAGTAATCTCCACCAGCATAGCGGGCTTCGTCGCATTCGCCATCATTGGCATATTCGCAGGTGTCGTCCATGCCGCCAGTTGGATTAGTGATTACCGTTTGGGGTGGTGACAGCTGTGTTAGTGAGTCTGCTTCAGCAAAATTAGCACTACAATCGTTGGTATCAGTGCCTGCCTCACAAAAGCCTTGGCCGCCATATTGAATTTCATCACATTCGTTATCATTGGCAAATGCACAAGAATTTTTAGAAGCAGTCGCAGAATCAACTGCAGGGGTGGTTTGGAACATTTGCAAACAGTCTGTTGCGTCTGTGCCGGTACCACAGGCGCCGGATCCGGCGAATTCGGTATCGTCGCACTCGCCGTCATTATTCCACCGGCAGGTGTTATTACCCAAGTCAAGGATTGTGGCATCTTCAAGAAGAAGCGCGCGCGCACGATCTAAAAAAATACTTTGTTGAATAGTTTGCAAAGCCACACAATCGCTGGTGTCTGACCCGTCCAGGCAAGAACCGGTGCCATTATATCTAAATTCGTCGCATTCGCTGTCGTTGGCAAAAGTACAACTGTCGTCAGAAATGCTTTGGCTGATCAAAAAACAGTCGGCAGTATCGGTTCCTGAATCACAATACCCTTGGCCGCCATAGCGAGCTTCGTCACATTCGTTGTCGCCAGCATAGTCACAGGTTTTTTGCGCATAAGCTGGAAGAACAATGATGAATGTTAGTAAAATAAAAAAAGATCGGAGCATGCTGAGAACCTTTGATCTTGAAACAGTTAATCACATTATGGCGTAAAATAGAGGGTCAGGTCTATACCTGAGCCCCCCTGTTCTGTTACCCTGTCAGTACTAGCCGAAAACACGTCCCAATGCCGCACTCACAGCATCAGTGATCTCGTCAATATCATCGGCTGTGGCGATTAACGCTGGTGAAAAGCATAATGTGTTGTTTTTGCTAGGAATGGATCGGTTGGTTGCACCAATGATCACACCTTGCTGCATACAATCAGCAACAACTGCGCTGACGCGCTTTTCGTCCATCGGATCTTTGGTGTCGCGATCTGTCACCAGTTCAGCCCCAACAAACAAACCCTTGCCGCGGACATCACCAATGACGGGAAATTTATTGGACAAAGCTTGTAGGTTGGCGACCATGCGGTCCCCCATGACGAGCGTGTTGGCCATGAGGTTTTCGTCTTCGATGATCCGCATGTTTTCCAGTGCTGCTGCTGGACCTGCAGTGCAACCACCAAAGGTCGAAATATCGCGGAAATAGTTCATCGGATCGCTGCTATCGTCTTTGAAAAGATCGAACACGGCTTCGGTTGTTACGCAGCATGAAATTGCTGCGTAACCGGATGCCACTCCCTTGGCCATTGTCACAATGTCAGGCTTAATTCCGTAGTTTTGGTAGCCGAACCAAACACCCGTACGCCCAACGCCGCAGACTACTTCGTCGATGTGAAGCAGAATATTGTATTTTTTGCAAATTTCCTGAACGCGGTCCCAATAGCCTTCGGGGGGAGTGATGACGCCGCCACCAGCAGTGACAGGTTCAAGGCATAGTGAACCTACCGTATCGGCGCCTTCGCGTAGGATTACTTCCTCAATCTGGTTAGCAGCCCAGACGCCATACCCTTCATCGGGCGCACCTTCCTGTTCGTGCTTGCGGTATTCCATGCAATGCGGGACCCGCACAAAACCGGGTGCAAACGGGCCATACTGTGCATTACGCTCATCCTGACCACCTGCTGACATTGTCGCAAGGGTGCTGCCGTGATAGTCGCGATCGCGATAAAGGATTTTATACTTTTTACCACCATAGCGCTTGTGGGCTAACTGGCGGACAATTTTGAAACCCTTCTCATTAGCTTCAGAGCCTGAGTTTGCGTAATAAACCCGAGTCATGCCGGGCATTTTTGAAATTAACTTTTCGGCAAACAATGCACCGGGTATTGAACCTACTGTGCCGCCAAAAAAGTTCATCTTCAGGATTTGATCACGCACAGCATTCGCAATGCTTTCGCGGCCATAGCCGACGTTGACAGTCCAAACGCCACCTGCAACTGCATCGAGGTGTTCTTTGCCATGCTGGTCCCAAACGCGCATGCCTTTGCCTTCAACAATGATACGCGGTTCACCGGCTTCAAACTGTTTGTGTTGAACGAGGTGGTGCCAAACGTGAGCGCGGTCGGCGTCAACTACATGGCTCAGGTCGTTTGCAGTCAGTGTATCCATAATAAAACCTCCGCATGGAATCAGGGAACGCCTCTTAAGCGCCTAATAATACTATCATGATTTCACTTTGATGCAGATAGGGCCAGTCTGATTGTAGCCTTAGGGCCAAAATGGATGCAGTTACAGCGAAGTTTGCTTCTGTGGTTGGTTTGTTGGCTTTGCTAAAAGTGGCGTTAAGTGGCAAAACCAGATGAGGTCTGTAAATTTCCTGCCATCGTAGACGTGCCAGAAATTACATCAAAAACCAATATAACATACCTCGCCAAGTCAATGCCACTAGGCCAATATGAATTGGTTTCTGCAGTAATAACCATGCCAAAATTAGTTAGTTCATTGGTTCTGATCCGTTCAAATCATTCAATTTTTCTTTTATGAGTTAGCGTCCTGTATTGTGTAAAAAAACGGGCATATGCAATTCTTTGTTTGGTGTTGCGGGTTGGTCTCAAAAGCCACCGGTTTATAGTCAAATCCTCACCTTTCGAAACCATCGCAATCATGAGCTTTGAAGAACAGGTCATTGAAGAAGCTGCAGCGATTATCCCGGATGCCGGTCCCGCGATCAACTGGTCAGACATCAAAGTCAGTTTTTAGCGGAAAGGTCGTGGCCATATGGTTGGTTGTAGTATTTGAAGACAAGAATATACTTTTCTTGTTATATTGGTTAATTTCGGTACTTTCGCCTTTTGGCGTTGTTCCCAAAATATCTTATGGCTCAAAGATCATCACAACCTCGCTCAATTGCAGGGTTTGGCAGATAGGATTAAACTATGGAGAGCTTTAGAGATTCTTGCCCTTAAAAGTCGACCGTTACACCGGGAAGGTTTAGTGATTTGATCAGTTCACGTAACTCTTGGCGCGCTGCTACGTTGGAAATGCTGAGCCCTTTTACGCCGATATCGCGCAGATCCAACAATGTCAGGCCTCGTGGGAACAGTTCGCGAAAGACCACGCGTTCGTTGAAACCGGGGGCTGTGCGAAACCCGATGCGTTTTGACAGCTTTGCAATCGCCGCTTCCATCTTTTGCTTATTAACCATATTTTGCGCCCCCATGCGGTTGCGCACAACCAGCCAGTCGATGGGTTCAAACCCTGCTTGTGCACGCAACTGGCGCGCGTTCCAGACCATCTGTGAATAAACGGCGGGTCCTGTGATTGTCTCGCCATCACTAGCTATATGCGCGAGTAGGTCAAAATCGATAAAACTGTCATTCAGCGGTGTGATAAGTGTGTCGGCCAGCGAATGTGCGACCTGTGACAAGCGCGTATGGCTGCCTGGGCAATCGATAAGAATAAAATCATTGCTAGGTTCAAGTCCTGCTACGGCCATCGACAGTCGATGATCAAAAATGTTTTCACCATCTTTGAGAGTCTTAGGGTCAACTTCAGGTAGATCGTGATAGGTGGGTGTTGGTAAAGTAAGTCCCTGATCACCTAAAAATTTATTACGATTTTCGATGTAACGACCGAGCGTTTTTTGGCGAAGGTCGAGATCGAGCGTGCCCACCTTGTGCCCCATGCGCGACAAAGCCGTCGCCACGTGCATTGACACGGTGGACTTGCCTGCCCCACCTTTTTCGTTACCAACGACTATAATATGCGCCATTGTTCATGTCCCCAATGTACTTATCTGGATCGTTGTCCAGAACATTGGAGTAACTACACGTTACGCTAAGTTCAAGGCTATGTGCAGAGCGAAGAGGGATTGACTTGTGTTGCGTAAAGGCCCATCTCAAGGACAGGTTTGATACTAGCTGCCGCGTGAGCAGGCGCATGATACGCGCAAAGATGCATCGACCTAAGGTTCCTTCCATCACGCAGGGGTGCCGCGCCAATCGGCGGGCCCCGTTATACCAACGGGCATGGGCATTCGGCCCACCGTAGCCTTTGGCGTTATCCTTTTGTGATGTCGCAGTCGTTCGGGCTCGCGGCGCGACTTTCATGCAGGCACAGTTGTGCCCGCCCCGACCTAAGGAAAACACGTGGATTTTGATATGCTAGGCCTAGCGCCTCGACTGATTGCTGAACTGAAAAGCCAAGGGATTATTGACCCTACGCCGATCCAAGCTCAGGCAATCCCTCATGCAATGAACGGCCGTGATGTAATGGGCCTTGCCCAAACGGGCAGTGGTAAGACGGCGGCATTTGGCCTACCGATGATCGACATGCTGCTTAAGGAGCAGGGTAAGCCTGAGGGTAAAACTGCTCGCGCTTTAATTCTTGCGCCAACCCGTGAACTTGCCAAACAGATCCAAGAAAATCTTGCTGCTTACACACAGGGAACTCATCTGAAAACTATGCTGGTTGTCGGAGGAGCTGGTATTACTGGTCAAATTCGTAAACTGGAACGTGGCGTTGACCTGTTAGTTGCAACGCCCGGCCGATTGATTGATCTGTTAGAACGTCGCGCCGTGCGCCTTGGAGACACTAAGTTCTTAGTGCTCGATGAAGCGGACCAGATGCTCGATATGGGATTCATCCATGCGTTGCGCCAGATTGCACCGCTTTTGGCCCCAGAACGTCAGACGATGCTATTTTCGGCGACAATGCCAAAGCTGATGGCCGAACTTGCGGGTGCCTTTCTTAAGAATCCGATGCGGGTGCAGGTTGATGCACCCGGCAAGCCTGTCGAGCGGATTGAGCAATCAGTTCACTTTGTTGCCAAGGCAGCGAAGACTGACCTATTGCTCGAATTGATTGACAAGCACCGGGATGAACGTGCGATTGTTTTTGGTCGCACCAAGCACGGTTCTGAAAAATTGCACAAGCTATTAACGAGCAAAGGCTTTTCTTCTGCATCGATCCACGGTAACAAATCCCAAGGTCAGCGTGACCGCGCTATAACTGATTTTAAAGCTGGTAAGGTGACAATCTTGGTTGCGACGGATGTTGCCGCACGTGGTCTAGACATTCCAGAAGTGAAGCACGTCTATAATTATGATCTGCCTAACGTGGCTGAAAATTATGTCCACCGTATTGGCCGTACGGCACGCGCTGGTGCTGACGGTATGGCAATTGCGTTCTGTGCGCCTGACGAAATGGGTGAATTGCGCGATATCCAAAAGGCGATGAAGGCTGACATTCCTGTTGCGGGTGGTCGCCCCTGGGAGAAGTCTGAAGAGGAAGCTAAGCCAAAGCGCGGTGGCGGCGGTGGCGGCGGTGGCCGTCGATTCAACGGTGGTGGTGGAGGTGGCGGACGCCCCGGTGGTGGTGGTCGTCCTACTGGCGGTGGCCGTCCTGCAGGTGGCGGTAATCGTCGCCGTAAGCCTAGCAGCGCTTCAGCGTAAAATAGTGCGTTAGTTGCGTCTTTGGACACTTACGTTTACGTAAGTGTCCAAAGACGAAAAGAAAATTGGCAATTTTAGTATGAATTCCTTATTGTACCGTATCATTCGCGACTATGTCGCACCGATGTTTCGCCGTCCCAAAGGGTTGCAAGTCGCGGCTCTCTGCACGCGTGGCGTGGGCGATGACAAGCGCGTTTTGTTGATTACGAGCCGTGGCACGGGTCGTTGGATTTTGCCAAAAGGTTGGCCCATCCGTGGCCTTGCGTGTTCACAAGCGGCTTTGCAAGAAGCGTGGGAAGAAGCGGGCGTAAAAGAGGCGACTGCGAAAGCCGACCCCATTGGCAGCTATGCCTATGACAAAACTATGGGCAGCGGATTGCCGGTGCCGGTTGAAGCTCTGGTTTATTCGGTCAGCGTCGAAGGCCTTGAGGTTGAGTTTCCGGAGGCCGGCCAGCGTGAGTTGCGTTGGGTCACCCCAACAGAGGCTGCAAATCTGGTGGATGAGCCAGAATTAAAGACGATCCTGAATGTGATGGCCCCTAACAATGTGTCATAAGCGTTGATTTAACATCTTGTAGCTGACAATCGTACCTCAAACATAGAGGTCACTATGACTGAAAACAATTATAACGATGATCTGCGCCACCTAGACACGCTAGATAGAGATCTGGCGCGTTTTTCTCGACTTGAAATGGCAGCACAATATGTTGCGCGGCCGATCGTCGGACCAAGCATTTCGCTGGTGTTCATTCTATTGGCAGGATTGGGTGCTGCACTGTTCTTCGGACAGACTAACAATGCGATGATCATTATTGTTGCAACCTGTCTTGGCGCATATATGGCGCTGAATATTGGTGCCAATGACGTTGCCAACAATATGGGCCCAGCCGTGGGTGCCAATGCGCTGACCATGGGTGGCGCGATTACGATTGCTGTAGTGTTTGAAAGCGCTGGTGCGTTGTTGGCTGGTGGTGACGTTGTATCGACCATCGCCAAAGGTATCATCGCACCCGAAAGTATGGGGGATCCAGCGACATTTATCTGGGCGATGATGGCAGCACTATTGTCGGCTGCGTTGTGGGTTAACCTTGCTACATACGTCGGCGCGCCTGTGTCCACGACGCATTCGG
Source organism: Octadecabacter sp. (assembly GCA_047635635.1). Classification (GTDB taxonomy): domain Bacteria; phylum Pseudomonadota; class Alphaproteobacteria; order Rhodobacterales; family Rhodobacteraceae; genus Octadecabacter. The sequence goes on from JBLILC010000001.1 coordinate 30,039, forward strand.
TTGTTGGTGGTGTCATGGGGGCTGGTATTGCGGCCGCAGGCTTTACCGCCGTTAGTTGGGATACGATGGGGGCAATTGCGGCGTCTTGGGTCATTTCGCCTGTGTTGGGTGGTGCTGTTGCGGCGTTCTTTTTATTCGTGATTAAGTCGCGGATTATTTATCGCGATGATAAGATTGCGGCGGCCCGCCGTTGGGTACCTGTTTTAGTTGGAATTATGGCAGGCACGTTCAGTGCCTATTTGGCGCTAAAGGGTCTTAAGAAGATTATCAAGATCGATATGCCAACTGCGCTGCTGATAGGTCTGGCGATAGCAGTTTTGGTCTGGCTGGTGATGATTCCAGTTATCAAAAAACAGTCTAAAGGTCTTGAAAACCGAAACAAATCTTTAAAAGTCCTGTTTGGCATCCCATTAGTCGTATCGGCCGCATTGTTAAGCTTTGCCCACGGTGCCAATGACGTGGCTAACGCGGTCGGCCCACTTGCAGCGATCGTGCAAGTTTCGCAATCAGGTGATTTCACTAATGATTTCAGCATCCCGTTCTGGGTCATGGTCATCGGCGCATTTGGCATTTCGTTTGGCTTGTCTCTTTTTGGGCCCAAGCTGATCAAAATGGTTGGTAGCCAGATTACCAAATTGAACCCGATGCGCGCATACTGCGTCGCGCTGTCTGCGGCGATAACGGTGATTGTGGCATCATGGTTGGGTCTACCAGTAAGTTCGACTCATATCGCTGTGGGTGGTGTATTTGGCGTTGGGTTCTTCCGGGAATGGGACGCTGAGCGCCGATTGCACAGCGCCCGCGCAGCAATGCCGGATTGTCCAGCCTATTCGGTTGAAGAACGCCGTCGACGTAAACTGGTGCGCCGCTCGCACTTTATGACAATCATTGCGGCGTGGATTGTAACTGTTCCGGCGGCTGCGTTGTTGTCAGCGATGATTTTCTTTGGTTTGGTAACGGTTGTTAATGCTGGTTAACGCCACAAGGCCAAACAGAAATGCCTTAGGTAACTTCAGGTAATTAGGCCGTAACGGGCGCTTTCATCAAAGACGTCAATAGCGCGCGCGCTGGATATTATTTTTATGCTGTGCGCAGCGCCTGACGGGATGGTGTAGTAGTCGCCTGGCCCGTGGGTCGTCGTCTTGCCGTCCATTGTAAGTTCTAGTTTGCCAATAACCGCAGTCCCACACTAGCCTTTATGCACATTAGCGGGAAGTTCGAAGTCTTCGTGAAATGTAAAAAATAACAACCAGGCCTGTATCTGATGCAATGGCGTGGGTTGCTATGATGCTTTGTGGGATGGGAACGTCTAGCGTTGGAAAATAATTCATAAAACCAGCGAATGCCATTGTGCTATCCTTTTGATGACTGTCGTCGGGCCAGAATGAGCTGCCAACATTGAAACGTAAAAAACAAAAAAAGCCGCCCCCTGAAGGAGCGGCTTTTCATTCGTTTCAACGGTGGGTGGCTTAGAAGCCTAGACCTTCGTATTTTTTCTTGAATCTAGAGACACGACCACCTGTGTCCATTAGACGTGACGTGCCCCCTGTCCAGGCTGGGTGCACAGAAGGGTCGATGTCTAGTTGCATGCTGTCGCCCTCTTTCCCCCACGTGGATTTCATCTGCAATGCCGTGCCATCGGTCATTTTGACCTCGATGGTGTGGTATTCGGGGTGAATTTCTTTTTTCATCTCGAGGGTCCTTACGCTTTTGTGGCGCTGGAAGGCGCACGGTAGTTTGTCTTTTCGACGATACGTGCAGACTTACCGCGACGTTCACGAAGGTAGTACAGTTTGGCGCGACGAACGCGGCCACGACGTACAACAGTTATTTCTTCAATATTTGTTGAATACAGTGGGAATACACGTTCCACTCCTTCACCGAATGAGATTTTACGTACGGTGAAAGAACCCGCGATACCCTTACCATTTTTGCGTGCAATGCAAACGCCTTCATAGTTCTGCACACGGGTACGTGTACCCTCGGTCACGCGGAATCCAACCCGAATGGTGTCGCCGGCTTTGAAGTCTGGAATAGTTTTACCCAGTTCGGCGATTTGGTCCGCCTCGATTTGTGCGATCAGGTTCATGATCGTCTCCTTTATAGTCACACGGTTTTCCGCGGATATGAGAGCTGCCAGAGCTTCGGTCTTCATTGGAATAAACACCGCTTTAAAACGGGGCGACCACCGGAGGTTTAACAGCCGTGCTTTGCCATCTGGGGGGTTTCCGGTGAAGAAATCGGATCCGTACCAAATAGGTCTACGACTCGTTTGGGTCTCAGACAAAACCTTATAGGTGGGAATAGTGTGTTGAGCAAGGGGGGGTGGATGGCGATTGCGGTAATTTGAACCTAGCCCAATAGTGGCCTGAAAAATACATCGCTCATTTTAAAGCTGATGTCGGCAATAATAGTGGGCACCGCAAACTTTAGCTAGACGGCGCAAATGGTAGGTACGTTTAGAAACCTGGGGTCGAGACGAAAACCATGCCGAGCGTGTACTGTTGTGCCACCAGCTCATCGGTTGCGATTATGGTGGCAGAAAAAGTTGACAGAATGGAGGATAACTATGTTTTAAGCCCATTAATTTTGTTGATGCTGGAGATGCCCCACAAAGCAAGCTGTACCTTTAATAAAATGCCATGATCAACGTATCTTCTGACCAATAACAATCCCATTGTGTTATAAGGCATGGCTGCATTACTTTTTGCTGTGTTTTATCCGCGTATTTTATTGCTAAACAGAAATGTTTGTGTGTCGCGACCAACAATATGAATACCTGTGTTGCGGCCAACAATAAGAGTGGCACGACCATCGAAAACCCTTTGTTCTGATTAAGCCAGCATTAACCTGTTGCCAATCAATCTTTCGATTAACGAGATGTTGCACAAACGCACCAAAACTCACTTTCCCTAACTCATCACAAAGAAGTTTGCGCAAGTTAAATAAACGAGAAACATTTTAATTCAGATGATCGCGTTGATAACACCTGCACCAAATGCACCAATAATAAAATGCACTGGTCTTAAGAAGCGCAAACTTAAAACATTTTCTTTAGAAGTTCTTTTGTTTTGACCACAAATCGGGGCGTCGTTCTTGCGTGGTTTGTTCTGACATTTTGCGCCGCCATTTGGCGACCTTGCCGTGGTCACCTGACGTTAACACGGTTGGAATCGCGCGCCCTTCCCATTCAGCGGGACGTGTATATTGAGGATGTTCTAGCAACCCGCTAGAATGACTTTCTTCAACTGCGCTGTTGGCATTTCCCAACACACCGGGCAGCAGGCGAACACATGCGTCGATCAGCGTCATCGCGGGGAGTTCACCGCCCGTTAGGACGTAATCCCCCATCGAAATTTCCATAATCTCAAAATGTTCCAGCACCCGTTCATCCACGCCTTCAAATCTCCCGCACAGCAACGTCACGCCATCTTGCGTCGAGAACTGTTGCGCCATGGCTTGGGTGAATGGCACCCCGCGAGGGGATAGATAGATAAGCGGCATTTTACCGCGCGCCTTACGCCTTGTCTCGGCAATTGCATTGCCAAGCACATCTGCCCGTAAGACCATGCCCGCTCCGCCACCCGCGGGAGTGTCGTCAACGTTGCGATGTTTGCCTTCGCCAAAACTGCGCAGGTCTGTAGTTTGTATCTGCCAAATCTCATCTTTCAGCGCTTTACCAGTCAGACTTTCGCCAAGTAATCCGGGAAAAGCATCTGGGAACAAGGTGATTACTTGCGCGGTCCAAGCATGCGCTAAAGTAACATTGTTGTTGATCAATTCTTGCGGCTGCGCGCTGACCTGCACAGATTTGCGTCCGATACTTCGGTTTGGCTGTTTGGTTGAGGGGGTATTGATATCATCCGTCATCGTTTTGTGCCTTTCCAAGTAGGTCCGCCTTCGCCACATTCAGGGCATCATCGGTTAGGTTTGATCGGGTGATTGCCAGAAAAGCGTCGACTTGCCCATCACCTGGCAACGCATCACCATAGCATAGTGATTGAATTAACCTTGATAATATTTGCGTAATTTGACTAACTCGATCAAGGGTTCTGCGGACCTATATGGCCCTCTCGGACTTATAAGATCTATGGGTTGAACGGTGTCAATGACACCGCTTGCAAAAGCTTTATTGACACTATTAAGTTTGGTTCCAACGGCATACATAGCTCTGGACTTGGACCAGCTCATCTTCAGGCGCAATGTGCCAAGGAAAAGCTCATGGGTCCATATTTGCCAATAAACAAGATTGTGGGTGGTGAAATAGAACACCATATCGGCTTCTGTGCTAAAGATATCGCGGATCGCATTCTCAGCCCACAATATGAAAATGCGAGCATTTATGCGCCTTTGTCCATAGTCGCGGCATCCGATTAGTAACATTTTTTGTCTGAAATAAGGACGTTGCCGCTGTTATTTACATATATATTTGACAGTGACGCGTATAAATCAGCCCCGAAATCAGCAGGTATTGCAGCCTTACCACAGAATGAAGGCTGCACAGTCACACTTGCCGTACCATTGCTCCGTCTGCTGGGCGAAAACAGTGAATAGTGCGATCAGATGTTTTCACCACTGGTGTATGAAAATTTCAAGGCTACAACTGTACCAGGTTTGTAAAAGTCAGCATTAACAATTATGTGGCGATCTGGCATCAATCAGTTTCTGGTGGTTCATGTGTGTTGGTCTCGTCTGCGAACAGCCCACCTGGCGGGTCCAAAACAATACGGCCAGAGGTGAGGTCAACAGTAGGCACAATGATCTTGGTGAACGGCACCAGAACGGTATCCTTGTCAGACGGGCTGATAATTTCCAAAAGGTCATCTGAGCCATTTGTCTGTACCGCTTTGACGCGACCCAGCTTGGCTCCGCCTGTGTCGTAGGTCATTAAACCTACAAGGTCAGTATGGTAATATTCGTCATCTGGTAGCGACGGCAACTGATCGCGACGGGCGAACAATTCCATGCCCCTCAGCCCGTCTGCTTCTTCTTTGGTAGTGATCCCGTCGACCCGAGCAATAAGCGAGCCTTTGGTTTGGCCTTTAATCACGATGGTCGTGATCTCGCTGCCGTCAGTGCGGGTGAGTGGGGTGTAATTCACCAACGCCTCTGGGTCGGAACAGAAGGATTTCAGGCGCACATCACCGTTTACCCCGAAGGATCCGGCGAGTGTTCCAACAACAATACGATCAACTGACATGGGCACTCCTGCATTGGTAGTCACGGGCGAAAAAAATGAGTTTAAGGCAGGGCAAAATTTGCCCCACCTTTTTTACTGATTACTCAGTCTTTTCTTCAACGGCAGGAGCTGCAGCGGCTTCAGCAGCAGCAATTTTCACTGCTGCTGCTGCCTCTTTTTCGGCTTTTTCGGCTGCGCTTGCGGCTTCAGTTGCTGCAATCACTTTTGCGGCTTTTTCGTCAACGCGGGCGCTGGCTTTTTTGCCCGGCTCGCCCTTTTTCATGTTGGTGCGCTCTTTCTTTTCTATTACGCCAGCAGCTTCGAGGAAGCGGGAAATACGATCTGTTGGCTGTGCACCTTTGCTCAACCAGTAGTTCACACGTTCCATATCCATTGTGACGCGTGTCTCGTCGTCCTTGGCTAGCAGTGGGTTATATGTGCCAAGTTTTTCAACGTAGCGTCCATCGCGTGGCATACGGCTGTCAGCAGCAACGATACGGTAAAACGGGCGTTTTTTGGAACCACCACGTGCGAGGCGAATTTTCATAGCCATAATATAAATTCCTTTAGCTTTTTTTGTCTTGTCGCACCAAAGATGCGTTAAGGTTTAGATTGATGTTGTTGATGATGCTGAATAACTTCAGCGATGATGAAGTTGAGAAACTTCTTGGCGAAGGCAGTATCCAGATCGGCCTGCTTTGCCAAATCTTCTAGCCGTGCGATCTGAGCGGCTTCGCGCGCGGGATCGGACGGGGGAAGGTCGTGTTTAGCCTTGAGTTTACCCACAGCTTGCGTGTGCTTGAACCGCTCACCGAGCGAATAAACCAGTATTGCGTCAAGGCGATCAATGCTATTGCGGTGTTCTTTCAAAAGCTCTGCTGCGCGAATTATGTCTGTCATGTCAGCGTCCCCTTATGGTCGCGCCAGAAGTTGAAGAATACTTCTTCGCTTGCGATTTTATCGTCTAACGCGTTGGTGATCTGTGTGTTTTCTTGATCAAACGTTGAGCTAAGGCCCTTGGCAACGGCAACTGATGCGTTAATGCAATACTCGTAGTAGTACTCTGAAGTGCCGATGAAAGAAGGTGCCCTTGCAATAATCCTGCAAATTTCTTCGGCCAAACAGCTTTTTTCTTTACGTTCTATGTCATATAGGGACCGGTCGAGTTTTGATTTTTCTTTACAAAAAATTGAGTGAAATGGACTAAATCCATCGACAATAATACAATTTGCAATTTTTGTGGTGGCCATGAAAATCACGTACCCGTACAATAAAAATTGGTTTGCAATTACCCAAAAATAGTTTGACAAATTGTTGGTATGGGCCATTAGATTACAGGCTCACCAATTGTCGCGCTATTTGACAATGGATTGCTCACAGAGCTGCCATAACTATTAATGCGTTTGGTGGCTGGGGCGCAGATTTTAAACTCTACTTGTTTGCCGAGATCTATTTCATCTCTGAGGGTGTAGGTGATCATTTCTTTTTACCAAAGCCTGAAAGGCCCGGAGGCAAAGCTGAGCCGCCTCCTCCGAAAGGATTTGTGCCAGCCCCAAATGGATTTGCACCTCCGCCTGACATTGAGCCAAGCTGTTTGGCGGCCGCTTCCATTGCCCCTGGTTCGCTCATATCCGGCGCGCCACCTTTGCCGAACATGCCTTTCATGGCCTGTTTCAGCATGCCTCCTTTGCCCATTTTTTTCATCATATCTGCCATTTGGCGGTGCATCTTGATCAGCTGGTTAAGCTCGCGTACTTCAAGACCTGAGCCAATTGCGATGCGTTTTTTGCGTGATGCCTGCAAAAGCTGTGGGTTGGAGCGCTCATGTTTGGTCATTGAATTAATCAGAGCGATCTGACGTTTTAACACACTGTCGTCCATGCCAGATTCTTCGACATGCTTTGCCGCCTTTTTCATGCCAGGCAACATGCCCATCATACCTTCCATACCTCCCATATTGAGCATCTGGTCAAGTTGCATTTTCATATCGTTCATGTTGAAGCGGCCCTTTTGAAACCGTTTCATCATGCGTTCGGCTTGATCAGCCTCGATGGTTTGTTGGGCTTTCTCAACGAGGGACACGATGTCACCCATACCAAGAATGCGGCCTGCAACACGTTCGGCGTGGAATTCCTCGATTGCGTCCATCTTTTCGCCAAGTCCAACGAAGCGGATGGGTTTGCCAGTGACGGCCCGCATAGATAGGGCTGCACCACCACGACCATCTCCGTCCATGCGGGTCAGTACCACGCCTGTCACACCGATTTTATTGTCAAATTCTGTTGCGACGTTCACGGCGTCTTGGCCTGTCAGACCATCGACCACCAGCAGCGTCTCGCGCGGCTGGGCGACGTCGCGCACCGCAGCGGCTTGGGCGATTAGTTCGTCGTCAATGTGCAAGCGGCCCGCAGTGTCTAGTATATAAACGTCATAGCCGCCCATCGCCGCTGCCGTTTTCGCACGTTTGGCGATCTGAACTGGGTCTTCGCCTTTGATGATTGGCAAGGTGTCGATGCCGATTTGGGCACCAAGAATTTGCAGTTGCTCCATTGCGGCTGGGCGGTTCACGTCAAGCGACGCCATGAGGACCTTTTTGCCCTCACGTTCTTTTAGACGTTTCGCCAGCTTCGCGGTGGTCGTGGTTTTACCGGATCCTTGCAGGCCAACCATTAGAATTGGGGCGGGTGGGTTGTCGATTTTCAGCGCACCAGGTTCACCGTCGCCTTGCAGCACATGTACCAATTCATCGTGGACGATTTTGACAACCTGCTGGCCGGGGGTGACGGATTTGGTGACCGACTGGCCAGACGCTTTTTCATGTACCGCTTTTATAAAATCACGCGCTACAGACAGAGAAACATCTGCCTCAAGCAAGGCAATCCGTACTTCGCGTAGCGCAGTCTTTACGTCGTCCTCGGATAGCGCACCTTGCTTAGTGAGGCGATCGAATACACCTGATAGGCGATCTGATAGTGACTCGAACATGGGCGCATCCTTTGAGTCGTTTCATAGGTTTTCGTTATATAGGAACGAACGGTTAAAACGAGAACTACCCCTGTGGGCGCAACGCGCTAACAGGGGGCGATCCTCGATATATCAAGGACCGGAGGGACAGAGCTCTCCGGGATTGAGATTTATTTAAGCGGGAGATGCCCGTGAGTCAAGCGGTGGGTCGTTGGTTCCCCGCAGCTTAGTCGCGAGTTCAGATAGGTTAGCGCATGGCCAGAATTATGGTCGCCAAGATGCTCAGCACAAGTATGGAAATAAATGATGGGCCAAGCAGCAATACTTGGAATAAGACTGACCATGTCATGGTTTATACAAAAAGTCTGGTACCGATCCATTGCTTGCAGAGTATTTAGATCAGGATTTCGGACCCAGTTTCGTTGATGCCTGTGACATATAAGAATCACTGGCCCCAGTTGAAGGTGTTAAAAGGTGAGAGCATCTTCACAATTCAGGCGAATTTAAAAAATCTGCTGTGTCGAAGGGGGTGTGTTGATATGGCGGGGATAGCAACAATTCTTATTGGTGAACAGTTGAGATCATGCTTATGCTGTGATTGAACGTCAGTGGAGGCACTTATTTTCACATCGGTGATGCAGATGAATTTAAGAAAAACTTTAAATGTGGTGTAAGGAAGTCAACGTTAGACCCAATTGAAGTGCCAACAGACGCAACGATTATAATTGCTTGCTTGCCTTTCAAAAGACCCTTGGGGTTTTTGTCGCTGTAGGTAAATGTGATGCCAGGAGGCGCGACAAGATCTATCAAGTCTTGAGAGACGCAGGCACGCTAAAGTTATAGAATGGTGTGCCAATGACTATAATATCAGCGGTCTGTAGTTCGGCGACCAAAATGTCTGACAACTCTAATATCTTGGTTTTGTCAGGGCTACGCGTTGCGGGATTGCTTAGGCGGGCGTCTGCCCAAGCACCGTCCACTTGGGGCAGTGGATTACTGGCTAAGTCGCGCCGTGTCGCAAAGCCATCCAAATCAGAGACTATTTTGCAGAGGTTAGGCGAGATTTTGATCTGTCAAAATGGGCGGATGCGTTGATGTGTAAGATATGTGACATTTGGTGGCCTCATAACTGAGTTAATTATTTCATAATAGATTTGCGTTTGCGAACGCTATAGCCTAGGCCGAATGCCAAATGTGCGGTTGCGCACATAGACCTTAAAAGGACAGCCAATGGACAACTGGGGTGAAATTCGTACCGCTTTTCAGGTCGCACGTGTTGGCACGGTTAGTGGAGCAGCAGATGTGCTGGGCGTTCATCACGCCACCGTCATCCGCCACATTGACGCTTTGGAACAGCGTTTGGGCGTTAAGCTATTTCAGCGCCACGCACGCGGCTATACCGCCACAGAAGCAGGACAAGATTTAATGCAGGTGGCGGCGGCAACCGATGACCAATTCACGCAGCTTGCGGGACGTATCCGAGGACAAGGCGAAGGCGTTTCGGGTGATCTGGTGGTGACATCACTCGTGATGTTTTCGCCATTGCTGACGCCGGTTCTGGTAAAGTTTCGCCGTGAAAATCCAGATTTAACTGTGCGGTTCTTAACGGGTGAACGGCTCTTTCGGCTGGAATATGGCGAGGCGCATGTAGCGATCCGTGCCGGCGTTGCCCCCAATCAACCTGACAATGTTGTGCAGCCGTTTTTAAGTCAATCGATGCATCTAGTTGCAGCACCTTCGTATATTAAAGCCAATAGTTTGCCTGTAGGAGTGTCTGACTTGTCCAATCATTGGTTTATTGGACACGACAATCCTGAAAGCCGCGCACCATTTAACCGCTGGCTTAGCGAACATGTGCCACAAAAAAATATTGTGTTTCGTTCGACCGACACCCGCGCAATGTTTGATGCGGTATTGGCGGGCGCTGGGATCGGTTTTGTGACCACATGGGAGATGAAACATCATCCTGAGTTGGTGGAAGTTATCCCAAGTCAAGACGACTGGTCTGGTCCGCTCTGGCTTGTAACCCACGTTGATTTGCACCGCACCACAAAGGTGCAAGCGTTCCTCGCTTTCCTTAAAAAGGAAGCGAAAAGCTGGGAACTTTAATCGAAAGAATTTTCACTGGTTGTGTCTGGCAACTCCGCAGCCAGGAATCGCTCGAAGGCGTCGAGATTGACCGCTTCAAACTGCCCGAAGCTTTGCATCCAAATTGACGCTTCACGCATAGCGTAAGGTTCCAGTTTGCACCATTTCACACGGCCTCGTTTTTCTTGGCTGATCAGGCCTGCCGCCGTAAGCACATGCAGGTGCTTGGAAATCGCAGCCAGCGATATTTTGAACGGGTCAGCCACATCAGTCACAGCCATATCGTCTTCCAGCAACATTCCAAGGATTATTCTGCGGGTGGGGTCACTAATGGCGGCAAAGGCCGCATCAAGAGAAGTAATCATGGAGCCATGAAGTATGATAAGCGCAAAAAGTCAACCATTGGGTTGAATATAGTAAATCCCTGTCAAAAATTTAACATATGGAGTTTGAATATTTACCTGAGTATAAAAACATATAAAACAATACCTTAGAGGGAAGATTCCTCAGCTTGACTCTATCGGCCTGGCATCTTATTGCACCACTATTCAAGGAAGCATAATTGTTATGTCCCACCCGCACGACCCTAACGATCAAGCCATCCGCCTCAAGTTGTTGGAAGACAAGATCGCAAAGGCTAAAGGCGGTAAAATTAGGAAGCCTCAATCTGAGGAGCACTATTCACAGGCCAACATGGCGTGGCGAATGGTGATAGAATTAGTTGCTGGTCTTGGGATTGGCTTTGGCATCGGGTATGGATTGGACTTATTGCTTGGTACAATTCCTATATTCATGGTGCTATTTATATTACTTGGATTTGCGGCTGGTATAAAAACCATGATGCGATCTGCGGCTGAGATGCAAAACGAACAGTTGGCAAGACAGGCTGACAAAAGCGAGGATGACTGATGGCAGGCGAAGCACAAAGTGAAGGCAGCGGACTTGAGTTTCACCCGCTGGATCAGTTCGAGGTTCACCGCATGATTGGTGACGGCCCAATCCATTGGTACACCATCACCAATGTTACTATGTGGATGGCCATCTCTGTTGTTTGTATTGTTATGTTATTGGTCATAGGCACGCGAAAACGTGCTGTTGTACCTAACCGTACGCAGTCTGTTGCTGAAACGCTTTATGGCTTTGTTTATACAATGGTCGAAGACGTTACAGGTAAAGACGGCATTAAGTATTTTCCGTATATTTTTACTTTATTCATATTTATTCTATTTTCAAACTTCCTTGGTTTACTGCCAATGTCGTTTACAACAACTTCACACATTGCAGTTACAGCTGTTCTAGCTTTTGCTGTGTTTTTTACGGTCACTATTTTGGGTTTTGTCAAAAACGGAGCAGCTTTTCTTGGCCTTTTTTGGGTTTCCAGCGCACCATTGGCGTTACGTCCAATTCTTGCTGTTATCGAAATAATTTCTTATTTTGTTCGTCCTGTAAGTCATTCCATTCGACTGGCGGGTAACTTAATGGCTGGACATGCCGTTCTTAAAGTTTTTGCAGGCTTTGCTCAGGTTGGCTTTATAGTAGCGCCAATAGCTATTTTTGGCGTAGTCGCGATTTATGCACTTGAAGTGCTAGTGTCCGCAATACAGGCATATGTGTTTACAATTTTGACGTGCGTTTATTTGAAAGATGCGCTTCACCCCTCACACTGATCACCCCAAAAGCTTCCTTGGGGAACCTCCCCAAGATGCTAAACTTCCAATCGTAAGGAGAAATACTATGGAAGGCGAACTCGCACACATCGGTGCTGGCCTGGCTGCAATTGGTTCCGGCGCTGCCGCAATCGGTGTTGGTCACGTAGCTGGCAACTTCCTCGCAGGTGCTTTGCGCAACCCATCGGCTGCTGCCGGTCAGACTGCTACATTGTTCATTGGCATTGCATTCGCAGAGGCATTGGGGATTTTTTCTTTCCTAGTTGCATTGCTGCTGATGTTCGCGGTCTAAGACACATCTTTAAGACCCTTACGATGGGGAGGGTAATTTATCCTCCCCAAAGTGAGACTTCCGATTTTGGCCGTATTTACTAACCGGAGCGGGCCGATGTCACTGCAGATTTTCGAAAGGGACGTGATCCATGTCTGATACACCGGCCGAACAAGTGGCAGAAGCTGGCGGGGCAGGAATGCCACAACTAGATTTCTCCACTTTCCCTAACCAGATTTTCTGGCTCTTGGTCACTTTGATCGTTATCTATCTTATTTTATCGCGCGTTGCGTTGCCACGGATTGGTGCAGTTTTGGCTGAACGCCAGGGCACCATTACAAATGATATAGCGGCTGCGGAAGAGTTGAAGCAGCGTGCAATTGAAGCTGAGGCAGCTTACGATAAGGCACTTGCGGAGGCTCGTTCTCAAGCTGAAAAAATCGTTGCTCAAGCCAAAACTGAAATCCAGGCTGAATTAGACGTTCAGATGCTCAAGGCTGACGCAAAAATTGCTGCGCAAACTGCTGAAAGCGAGAAAGCTATTGCTGATATTCAAGCTGGAGCAGCAGTCGCTGTGAAAACCGTCGCCAAGGACACCGCCAAAGAAATTATCGCTGCATTTGGAGGCAAAGTCGAAGCCAAAGCAGTGACCGCAGCAGTAACAGCACGGATGAAAGGGTAAAACATGAGATCTGCAATTTCCATAATTTTTAGCACCCTTATCGCAGTCGCTGCATCGCCTGCTGTGGCGGCTAGTAAGAACCCGCTTTCATCTGACTTCTGGCATCTGGATAACACAAACCTGATAGTTCTGATTGCATTCATAATCTTTGTTGGAGTCTTGATTAAGTACAATGTTCCAGGAATGCTGACAGGATTGCTTGATAAACGTGCTGATGGTATCAGATCTGACTTGGATGAAGCTAAAGCATTGCGGGAAGAAGCTCAGACCTTGTTAGCGTCATACGAACGCAAGCAACGTGAAGTCCAAGCGCAAGCGGACCGCATTGTCTCAAGCGCCAATGAAGAAGCGAAGCTTGCGGGTGATCAGGCAAAAGAAGACATCAAGTTTTCAATAGTCCGACGTTTGGCCGCTGCAGAGGAGCAGATTGCAAGTGCAAAGGCATCCGCAATTCGCGAGGTTCGCAATCAGGCTGTTATTGTTGCTGTAGCTGCTGCACGAGACGTCATAATTCATCAGACTACAACTGCTACTGCTAATAAACTAATTGACGACGCAATTACCGAAGCCGGCGCTAAGTTGCACTAATTCTCTTACAGATCTTCATGAGCCCTACGCATCGGTGCGTGGGGCTTTTTTCGTTTTAGTTGTTGTTTTATTTCGTGCTCAAATCGTTTCTTTGCAATTGCTTCATGCTGATGGGCCTTGTTTTGATTAGACAGTGCGTCTTCGACAAACCTCAAATGTTGTTCAACGGCGGTGCGAGCGCCGTTCGCATCACGCGCCTGCAAGGCGTCGTTGATAGCGCGATGTTGGTCAAGAAGGGTGTCGCGTGTTGTTCGTTGTTTGAACATGACTTGGCGGTTATAAAAAACCCCTTCCTGCAGTAACTGATACAATGATCTCATCATATGTAGCATAATAACATTATGACCTGCCTCGATTATGCTCAAGTGAAATTCCGCGTCTAGAGCTGCTTCTTCAGTGGGGTTTCTTTTGCCGTCTGCGTTTTCCATTTTGATGAAGATCGTATCGATAATGCTTAGGTCAGTGTCACTGCCTACTGTTGCGGCACGGTGCGCCGCCAAGCCTTCCATGTCTCGGCGGAAATCGATGTAGTCGAACACGGCTTCGTCGTGGCTTGAAAATAACCTAACGAGGGTATTTGAAAACGCTGAACCCAAAACATCACCTACAAACACACCTGATCCAGCGCGGCTGGTCAAAAGGCCACTTTCTTGCAGGTTTGCCAACGCTTCGCGTAAGGATGGACGGGAAACACCGAGCCGTTCAGAAAGTTCGCGTTCCGATGGTAGGCGCTCACCTGGTTTCAGGATCCCACGTAGAATCAGTTGCTCAATCTGCCGAACGACAGTTTGAGATATCTTTTCAGGATGAATGTGTTCGAACGGCATAAGGGCCCTTTCCGTAATTGGTCAAATCATATGACCAAAATCTGGGTAGGAAAAGCAACGATTTTTTTGCCTGTCTAATCCATATGTAAAAATATTGAAAAGGTCGCCATAAATGGGCCGACTTTTTCAATATAAAGACACAGTTCAACCATTTGGTGTAATCGTAATTTCTACTCGACGGTTCTTACGTTTACCTTCTGCGTTTAAGTTAGTCGCGATTGGTGCATCCTCGCCACGGCCGATGGAACGTATGCGGCTGGGCGACACACCCGATTGAGTCAAGACAAATGATACAGCCTGCGCACGTCGCGCAGAGAGGTCTTGGTTGAACGGCGCTGTGCCATCCGAATCCGTGTGGCCAACAACATTAACTGTCGATTTAGGAAAGCGGTTAATTGATCCTGCCAATGCGTTCAGATCATTACGCAACCCACCTGTCAAAGCAGAGCTTCCGGTGTCGAACAGGATGTCTTGCGGCAGTGTCACGATAAGCTGGCTACCTGTGTTCACGATCTGTGTGTTTGAACCCATCTGCTGACGTAATTCTGCTTCTTGTCGGTCAAGCAGTGTCCCGACGCCAGCACCAAGGCCAGCACCAATAAGTGCGCCTACGATTGCGCCGCGGTTGCGTTCACCCGCGTCATCGCCACGTGCAATACCAACCACAGCACCAAGGCCAGCACCAACCATAGCTGCAGTTTGGGCGTTCCGGTTAGGATTATTTGGATCGTTAACTGTACCACATGCAGAAAGTACTAAGACCCCTGAGAAGACCAAGGTAAAAGGCATTTTGGACAAAAACATTATTTATATTCCATTGTTGAGCACCAAACACAGTGCACTTATTAAACATTATACTAGCTATATGCGTATGTTATCCAATAACGTTATCGTATAGCAAAGTTCCGCCTACGCTTGATTTAATTTGACGTTAAAATTAGAAATTTAGCCTGCATCTTCCCGAGCGCTTTCCCAAGCGAGAAGTGCACGTTTGACAGGCAGTCCCCAGTGATAGCCACCCAACGCTCCAGATTTGCGCAAAGCGCGATGGCAGGGAATCAGCCAGCTGATTGGATTACGCCCAACGGCAGTGCCGACTGCCCGCATTGCACGCGGTATTCCAATAGATTGCGCAATTTCAGAATAGCTGGTGACGTGGCCGGATGGTATAGACAACAACGCTTCCCACACTTTGAGCTGGAACGGCGCACCAATTAAGTACAGCGGTGCTTTTTCTTCAGTAGTGGTTGCTCCGAAAGCGGTGTTAACCCAAGGTTTCAAGAGGGTAGGATTTTCTGAAAAAGTAGCGTTTGGCCAACGGCCAAGCAAATCTTGCATGGCTGCGTTTGCGCCCATTTCATTAGAAAATCCAAGGCCGCAAATCCCTTTCTTCGTGCCCATGACTATTGATGGGCCGAAAGGGCTTTCAAACCAACCCCAAAAAATATGAAGGCCCGTGCCGCCCTTGGCGTATTCACCTGGACTCATGGCTTCCCATTTTAGAAATAGGTCGTGTAAGCGACCGGAACCCGACAGACCGACAGCGTCGGCAGTGGTCAACATGGTGAAGTTTTTGGCTAGCATTGTTTTAGCATGATTAAGTTTCAAGTATTGCTGATAGCGTTTGGGCGACACACCTACCCAGCGGCTAAATACCCGCTGGAAGTGGGCAGGAGACATATCCATATCTTTTGCAAGCCCATCGAGCGTAAGCGGCGTTTGTGATTTATCAATCTTGTCCAAGGCGCGCCGGATGACGCGGAAATGATATCTTTCAGACTGTTCCATGACTTGAAAGTAGCGGTTTGTAACGCGGCGTGCGACCCGATTGTTGCGACTTGTTCATTGGAGCTGCTTTAGGCAGAAGGGTCGAATGGGAAAACAACTAAACTATCATGCGATCCGAGAGATTTTTACACGCTTTCAAGTAGGCGAGCCAGAACCCTTGGGAGAGTTGGATCACGTCAACGCCTATACGTTAGTTGTTGCGGTGGCGCTGTCGGCGCAAGCAACCGATAAGGGTGTCAACAAAGCTACTGCTGAACTGTTTAAGATCGCTGACACGCCACAAAAAATGTTAGATTTGGGTCTCGATGAAGTGATTGAACACATCAGATCCATCGGGCTGTTTCGCAACAAAGCCAAGAATGTTATTAAGATGAGTCAGTTACTGGTCGATGAATATGGCGGGGTGGTTCCTAATTCGCGTGCTGCGTTGCAATCCCTGCCTGGCGTTGGTCGCAAAACTGCTAATGTGGTGCTCAATATGTGGTGGGCTCAACCAGCACAAGCAGTTGATACGCATATTTTCCGGCTTGGCAATCGCAGCGGTATTGCACCAGGTAAAAATGTGGAGGCTGTTGAACGTGCGATTGAGGATAATATTCCAGCAGATTTTCAACTTCACGCACACCACTGGATGATTTTGCATGGCCGTTATATCTGCCTTGCGCGCAAACCTAAATGTCAGGCCTGTCACATACGTGACCTATGCCAGTTTGAGGATAAAACAGAATGAATACCCCTACTAATTACGACGTCGTCGGCATCGGCAACGCAATGGTCGATGTGATTGCCCCAAGTAGTGACACGTTTCTTGATCAAATGGGCATTGCCAAAGGCGTCATGCAACTGATCGAACGCGACCGCGCTGAATTACTATATGAGGCAATGGACAGCCGTGTCGAAGCGCCGGGTGGATCAGTCGCGAACACAATTGCGGGTATTGGTGAGCTTGGCTTACAAACGGCTTTTATTGGTAAAGTTAAAGACGACGCGTTGGGTAAATTCTATGCGGATTCGTTACGCAAAGTGGGCACTGCTTTTCCATTGGCTCCCCTAAACGCCGAGTTGCCAACTTCACGGTCGATGATTTTCGTGTCCCCTGATGGAGAGCGGTCGATGAACACATATCTTGGTGCAGGAGCGGATATTTCATCTTCTGACGTACCGGACGTATTTGGTACAGGTTTATTGTTCCTTGAGGGCTACTTATTTGATAAATATGAAGGAAAAACCGCATTTTTTGAAGCTGCAGCAAAAATGAAGGCAGCAGGTGGGCGGTCAGTTATTACGATCTCTGATCCGTTCTGTGCTGATCGTCACCGCGAAGATTTTAAGCGTCTGATCGCTGATGACATGGACATTGCTATCGGGAACGACATCGAATGGATGACTTTATATGAAACAGATGATCTGAATGATGCGCTGCGTCAGGCAGCAGAAGTTTGTGATATTGTCGCCTGCACGCGATCAGGTGATGCGGTCTGGATTCAGCAAGGCGCGCAGCGTTTTACCGCAGACGTGACGGCGGTGACACCAGTTGATGCCACGGGTGCGGGCGATCAGTTTGCAGCTGGTTTCCTTTATGGTGTTTCGACTGGGCGAAGTTTGGATGTTGCAGCACAAATGGGTGTGTTGTGTGCGGCAGAGGTAATTGCACACATTGGGCCACGTCCTGAAATCAGTATGGCTAAGGTGTTCAATGAACATGGTCTGATTTAACAGTTAATCTGCAAGGGTCGCCAACCATGCGGAATCAATCTTATCAATGACTTTCTTGTCGAAACGAGCTTCTTCTTTCCAATATTTGCCAGATGGCACCATGTAACCTGCATCTTTTTCTAAGCGCAGGGCCTGGTCAGTCGCGACTTCGTTTATGTCTGTTTTGACAAGTAAATCGTCCAATTTCCCACGTGTAAAAACAAGACGGCTGGGGTCAGATGACAAGTTCACACATGCGCAACCTTGTCGCTTAGCTATGGCCTGTAGGCGCGCTGATTTCGCCTCAAGTGAGCGCAGTGTCACGTCGACACGCATCGGGTCAGCGGTGCCTTGGCCGTAGAAGTGACTGGGAGACGTTTGATAAGTCATGTCGCACCCCAAGTAGGCCATTACGGTTGGTTTAAGCGCATGCAGTGCCCAATAACTGGCTGTGAAAGCCATAGTGCCACCAGCATAAACAAAACCTCCCAGAGCATTTTGTGCTGGTACATATTCATGGTGAGTGATGGACCGTTGCCCACGTGTTAGTACCAAGGGCTGGCGATCTACTGGAAAATCGGACGGATGAACGAGGTAGTCCCAGTCAGCCCGCACGCGCCATGCGTTGTTAATGACCACGATCAAATCAAAGGGCGCACGGGGCCAAGCTTTAGCTTGGATGACGTTAGGACCACTGCCGAGGATAAGAATTTTCATAATGTCTCTAGTTTGTTTCAGTGCAACTTAGTCGTCTGAAATAGTTTGACCAGTTATGGTTAGACCCGTGGCATGACAAATCAGAGATTCAGTGTAAATGTGTCATTGCCGAACTAAAATTTCAGTTGTGTCGGGCGTAATTAGCATCGAAATCATAAAGAAGTTGTGTTTTGTGACAGTACCGTTGCGCCTGAAATTCATTAAACTCATGTTAAATTGGGGCTGCTGATGGCGTTGCCACCACGCCGATTGAGGGTGGAAATATTAGTGGATTGTGGCGTATTCACGATGCACAACCAAACATTTTTAAAGAAACGGTTTAGAACGTACCTCATAGTCCAGTGTATGCCCTTCGCGTGCGTTCGTGGCATAGATGTTTGTAAGGGTGAATAGCGAGGGATATGCCATGCACCAAAGTTAGCAAATAGCATGGTGGGATTGATTGGAGCGGTGACAGGTGATGATTTGAAGATTATTTTTGTGAAGAATCTGTGAAAGAATGCGCTTTACGACTTTTAAGCCCAAGTATTTACTGCCAATTAACGACCAATAGAAAACTGGGGTGTCTGTTTTTAGACCGGTTATAGTTTGTGGCTTTCTTGTACCATGCTCAGCACAAAAATGTATCGTTAGTCCGTGGAAAAAAGCACGTCTTGGAGTGATATAATTTGTGGTGATGTGGCGGCTGCGGAAGTATTAATAAGTGTTAAATAATAGCAGATTTAAGCGCCCAGTTTCGCATGGACTTCATCCAAATTAATTCCGCTTAATGGCATTGTATTTTTAGGGTTCTCGAAGTCGTATTGGAACAAGTTAAAGTCCTTCTTATAGATTTCATACATCATGTGCATCGATAAATCATCAAAGTAGTCTTCAACTGGATGGGCGCGTTTTGGGCCGTGGCATTCAGATTCGTTGAACCGTGGGATAGATGCTAAATCAATTGGATTAGGCATTTTAATTTTGTCGAGAACCTCTTGCATGCCATCATTAAATTCTTCCGTCCAAAGAATTTTATCGTAGTGCCCACCGTTGATGATGAACGTGCTGATATGACCAGACATAGCGGACCAGTGGATATCAGGGTTCATTGGGCGACGGTATTTGATAGTGTCGCGCGCAAACAACAAGAATCTTCGGAATGATTTGATTTGGTCAAATTCGTATCCGTTTTCGGACGACCCGACCTCAATCCCGTATTTCTGTATTAATAGTGGCACAAGGTTCCCCCGGTACCTTTTGCCATTGCGTTGGATACCGCAGATTTTGTCAAAGAACGATGATAAGATTCGCGTGTAAGGATTACGCACGCAGGTGAATGTATATGATATGTGGTTTTTTACGTTATGGGTTATAATTGGCTGGCTGTCTTCCATAGCCCACTTATGTATGCCCTCCTGGGCATCATGAATATCTCCATCGAAAAATTCGCCATGATCAGAATAATACATAATTTGGCCGATGGTCGAACAAGCGCACTTAGGCACTACGCGGTAAATCACGTTTTCAGTTTTGGTCATCCAAGTACCGGGGAAACCCATATGTTCATCCTTATCGTAGCGAGACACTAAACATTAACATAAAAGAGCAAATAATTCCTATTTATTCAATGCGCCTTCACGTTTATATAAGAGTAACATAACTTATCACAATTTAGACCTTAGGGAGGGTCGCTGTTTCCAAAATGGCAAAAATCGCCTTCATCTTACTGTGTCATAAAAATCCTGAAGCCATTGTGCACCAGGCTGAAAAGCTAACGGCAGTGGGCGATTACATCGCAATCCATTTTGATGCCAGCGCTCCAAAGCGGGTGTTTGATTATATCTACGATGCTTTGGGTGACAATCCCAACGTTGCCTTCGCCAAAAAACGTATAAAGTGTGGTTGGGGTGAATGGTCTTTGGTGCAGGCGACATTGAATGCGACCAGTGCTGCGATAGATGCGTTTCCACTGGCGACGCATTTTTATATGGTGTCTGGTGATTGCATGCCCATCAAATCAGCGCGCCACGCTAGGGCCCTGCTTGACAGTGATGATTGCGATTATATCGAAAGCTTCGACTTCTTCGAAAGTGACTGGATTAAGACTGGCATGAAAGAAGAACGACTGATCTACCACCATGTCTTCAACGAACGCACAAATAAGGCGATGTTCAATCATTCATTATGGGTGCAGCGAAAGCTGTGTTTAGAGCGTAAAATTCCAGTTGATCTGCAAGTCATGATTGGATCGCAGTGGTGGTGTCTGCGCCGTCGTACGGTTGAGTGGATCTTAGAAATGATAAAGTTTCGCCCAGACGTAATGAAATTCTTTCGCACAACATGGATTCCTGATGAGACGTTTTTTCAGACCCTTGTGCGCCACCTCGTGCCAGAATCAGAGATTCGCAACAGAACACTGACGTTTTTAATGTTCACAGTCTACGGTTTACCTGCGAGGTTTTATAACGATCATTATAATTTACTGCTGTCGCAGCATTTCCTGTTTGCTCGCAAGATTTCACCTGAAGCCACTGAGCTAAAGGACAGGTTAGAATTGTTGTATGTCTCCGATCGTGACAACTTCAAAACATCCATGGAGGGACAAAAATTGTTCAAGTTCCTCACAGGCTGTGGTCGCGCAGGAAGACGATTTGCACCACGGTTCTGGGAGGCAAAGGCCTCATTGGGACATGATCGTGAGTTGTTAATTATTGCCTGTAAGAAACGACATGTCGCCAAGAGGCTTGTCGGGTCGATCAAGCACCATCTTAATATTCCCTCGATAGATTATTTGTTTGATGAAGAAGACACAGACCTTCCCGATTTAGGCGGTATCCAGTCCACTGTGGATAAGCGCATGCGCCATCGTTGCGCGTTGATGCGGATGTTGTTTGACTACTATGACACTAATAAGATGATTATCTGTCTAGACACTGCTAACATAGACTTTATGCAGGATTTTTTTTCTGACCAATCAACGACACGAATTTTAGAGCTGGAATGTGATTTTTATGATGATTACTTGATTGGACATGCAAAAAAAATTGGTCTGGTGGGTGAGTTTACCACTGAAGAAACAATGCAGAAGCTCTTGCCGACTATCCGCTATGACGTGCTTTATGAAAGTGATCGTATTCGTGATGCGGGTTTCAAAAATCATCTGCGTGTGCGCGAAATGGCAAGTCCAGATGAGAATTCTCGATTGATTGCTGAATTTTTGAGTGTGCCGGAAGATGTTGCGCGCGGAATTGCCCGGACCCCTTATTTATTTGCTGACTAAAAAAGGTTTTTAATGGAATACGAATATGACGATCAAAACATTTTTGCCAAAATATTGCGTGGTGAAATACCTAATCAGACGGTGTTTGAAAATGCTCATGCATTGGGGTTTCGAGACATAAACCCGCAAGCGCCAGTGCATGTACTAGTGATCCCTAAGGGGCCATATATGAGTCTCGATCATTTTGCGCGCGATGCGTCTGGTGATGAGCTGGTCGGCTTCATGAAAGCAGTGGCTGAAGTCTGCCGCCTTGAGGGTGTGGATGCAGGTTTTCGGGCAGTGGCAAACTCTCGTGAAGATGGCGTGCAAGATGTGCCACATTATCATCTGCACATTCTAGCTGGGCGTAATCTAGGGCCGATGTTAGTGGGCTAAGCCTAATTTGATTGGCTGCGCCTGTCTGATTAGGAGGCTGACCTTATAAAGAATAATCTCACCCTAGCAGCTACGTGACTTTTTGTGCAATGCTAAGTCCTTTGGATCCAAGATATTTTTAAAGCAAAGGCGATGGGTACTCGTTAGTTTCTTGTTAGGTTCAGAAACACATCTTCTAGATCAGGGTCTTCGGTGCGCACGTCTTTGATTGTGATGCCTGCGTTATAGACTAAAGATAGGACTTGGTCTGCGCGCGTCACGCTGGTTTTGTAGGTAAACGCCAAGTTGCCATTGGGGCGCTTTTGGCCATCAATGTCAGCTGGAAGCATGGGCAGGTTGGCAGGTGTATCCGGTGTGATCACCATGGTTTTAGCGTCAAGTTGACCCAGTAGGTTTGCAGTTGTGTCATTGGCGATGACTGCGCCGTGATTTATGATGGCGATCTGGTCGCACATCTGTTCGGCTTCTTCGAGGTAGTGCGTAGTCAAGATGATTGTCATACCTTCATCATTTAAACGGCGCACGTGTTGCCACAGCATATTGCGCAATTCGATGTCGACGCCAGCAGTGGGTTCATCAAGTACAAGAATTTGTGGTGAATGAACCAGCGCTTTGCCCAAAAGGAGACGGCGACGCATTCCTCCAGAAAGTGATCGGGCATAAGCTTCTGCTTTGTCAGTTAAGCCTATGAGTTCTAGCAGTTCTTCGGTGCGGCGTTGCGACTTTGGTACGCCATAAAGCCCTGCCTGCACGTCCAAAGAGCCGCGTGGTGAAAAAAATGGATCTAGGTTGGGTTCTTGTGGCATGATACCGATGGAGGCGCGCGATTGGCGCGGATTTTCGTCTTGATCAAATCCCCAAATGCGCACATTTCCGCTAGTCTTAGTAACAAGTCCTGCAAGAATATTAATCAGAGTGGATTTACCAGCACCGTTTGGTCCCAAAAGACCAAAGATTGATCCGCGTGGTACCGCCAGATCGATGCCAGTCAGCGCTTCTTTGGTGGGACTGCGTTTGGTTGCAGCGTAGGTTTTGCGTAGACCGATG
This sequence comes from Octadecabacter sp., assembly GCA_047635635.1. Taxonomy (GTDB): domain Bacteria; phylum Pseudomonadota; class Alphaproteobacteria; order Rhodobacterales; family Rhodobacteraceae; genus Octadecabacter. The sequence continues at coordinate 53,189 of JBLILC010000001.1, forward strand.
ACTTCCAGTGCATTCGCATAGTTTTCTATCCTTGGCATCCGCTCTTTCCCGACTTGTTCGCTGCGCAGGGATCGCTAGTATAGACCCTGTTACATCCGCACCTAGCGTGCGCCCAGTCCAGAGGCAATTGCATGACAACGTCCGCCCCCGAAACCAAGATTGTAAATGAGTGGCGCGTCGCCTGTGATGGCGGAGGCGCGCTCGGCCATCCCCGCGTCTGGCTGCAAATTGCCAAAGACACAGGTTGGGTTGAATGTAAGTATTGTGATTGCAGATTCGTACACCAAGAAGCCGCCACTGAGTGAAGCAGGGCTTTAGGCTTTCCTTATGAGCGCTTAACTAATTTTACATTATATATAATTTTAATGACGCTGATTTGGATATATTTGCATAATTTTAGCTAAATACTCACTGATTGGTAAAATATTTTTGTTTTTAGCCTAGTCCATTACGACTTTTTGTTTCTCACTGACAATGACACCATCGCGACGTTAGCATTTCTTGATATTGTTTGAGCCCTGATCAGGTCACAAGCCGTATTAGAGTTGTCACTCGTTAAGTGGATTAAGACGTTTTACACCACAACTGGTAGTTTTAGCGATTTATTGTTCAACATAATATTAGGCTTAAGGTTAATTACTCGATTGTCCATCCTTGAGTTGGGTTAGTGTCAACCTAGCGTCAATGTTAGCTTTGCGCGTCGCCATCCGTGTCAATCTGTGTGTGTCATCGGCTGCTCTTTTAGTGTGTGGATTATGAAAAATAATACTTTTTGTTAATCTACAATGTTTGGTTTGGAAAAAGGTGTCCGATGTGGGGCTCGTTCAAGGGGGGAGGGAAGGACAACTCCGTAAGCAGTGACGTTTATAGCTAGGGAAGAACTGGTATTTGGATGGCTGAGTGATTGAATCTGCCCTAATGCGCGAGTACCAAGGTTATGTCTGCATAGGGGTTTAAATATGGCGTTCGGTAAAGGTTGTCACTTACATCTGATCGATGGATCAGCATTCATTTTTCGCGCATATCATGCGCTGCCACCCCTGACTCGCAAGTCGGATGGCATGCCGGTGGGCGCAGTATCGGGTTTCTGCAACATGTTACAGCGCTATGTTGAAGATAATGTTGGGGGTGATGTGACCCACGTTGCAGTAATTTTTGATAAGGGAAGCCACACGTTTCGCAACGAAATGTATGACCAATACAAAGCAAACCGCGAAGCTATGCCTGAAGATTTGCGTCCGCAGATGCCCTTGACCCGTGATGCGACGCGGGCTTTCAATATCGCCTGTGAGGAAATTGAAGGCTTTGAGGCGGACGACATTATCGCGACCTTAGCGGTTCAGGCTCGTGATGCTGGTGGCCGTTGCACTATCATTTCCAGCGACAAAGATATGATGCAGCTCGTGGGTCGTGGCGTTGTGATGATGGACGCGATGAAGGGCAACAAAATCATTGACGTTGAGGCAGTCGAGGAAAAATTTGGTGTTGGACCAAACCGTGTAATTGATGTGCAGGCTTTGGCTGGGGATACCGCAGACAACGTGCCAGGTGCTCCAGGAATCGGAATTAAAACTGCCGCCTTGTTAATTAAGGAATACGGTGACCTTGAAACCTTGCTGGATCGTGCTTCAGAGATTAAGCAGCCCAAACGGCGTGAAACTTTGATCGACAATCGCGCCCAAATTGAACTGTCAAAACGACTGGTAACGCTGGACGACAAGATGGACTTGCCGTTCACCCTGGACGATCTTGAAGTACGCGTTTCTGATCCCGAAGTGTTATTGGAATTCCTCAGCCACATGGAATTTCGCACAATGACGAAGCGAGTGTCTGAAAAGTTGGGGGTTGAGGCACCAGTGGTTATTGACTTTTCAGGGGCTGCAGATGCGCCCAAACAGCCTGCGTTTGACGCTGACAAATATGAATGGGTCAAAGACGCAGCTGCGTTGCATGTCTGGATTGATCGAATTTATGCGCGTGGTTATGTTGCTGTAGATACAGAAACAACATCGCTGAACGAAATGCGCGCAGAACTGGTTGGTGTGTCGTTGTGCGTGACAGCTGGAGAAGCTTGTTATATTCCACTGACTCATAAAGGCAGCTCAGCAGATGATTTGTTTGGTGACGACGCCTTGGCCGATGGGCAGATGAATTTTCAGGAATGTTTGGCAATTCTGAAGCCGATGCTTGAGGACGACAGTATTCTGAAAATTGGACAAAACATGAAATATGATGCTAAGATTTTCAAGCGTGTTGGTATCACCGTGGAGCCAATTGATGACACGATGTTAATGTCTTATGCTATGAATGCTGGTCTGCATAATCACGGTATGGACACGCTATCTGATCGGTATCTGGACCACACTCCTAGTCCTATTAAACCGCTGTTAGGGACTGGTAAGTCATCCAAAACATTTGATTTCGTGCCCATCGAAGAGGCTGTTAAGTATGCTGCTGAAGATGCAGATATCACGCTGCGTCTATGGCAGCTTTTTAAGCCGCAACTGCACCGCAAACAAGTGACATCGGTCTATGAAACGATGGAACGTCCACTGGTTCCGGTGCTGGCAAAGATGGAAATGCATGGCATCAAAGTTGATCGCGGTACACTGTCGCGCATGTCTAACGCTTTTGCACAAAAGATGGCTGGACTTGAATGCGAATTATACGAACTGGCGGGTGGAAAATTTAACGTTGGCTCCCCAGCGCAGGTTGGTGAAATCCTGTTTGATCAAATGGGCTTTGAGGGCGGTAAAAAAGGTAAGACTGGGAAATATGCGACAGGGGCAGATATCCTCGAAGACCTAGCGACTGAACACGGCTTTCCGGGACTTGTTCTGGATTGGCGGCAATTGTCCAAATTAAAATCAACCTACACGGACGCGTTGCAGACCCATATAAATGCCGAAACGGGGCGGGTACATACGTCTTATTCGATCACGGGCGCCAATACTGGGCGTCTTTCATCAACTGATCCAAACTTGCAAAACATCCCAATTCGGTCTGATGAAGGTCGCAAAATCCGTGAAGCGTTTATCGCTGATGAAGGCAGAGTTTTGGTGGCTTTGGACTATTCTCAAATTGAACTTCGCATCCTTGCCCACGTCGCAAACATCGACGCGCTGAAACAGGCTTTTCGTGATGGCCATGACATTCACGCATTGACTGCGAGTGAGATGTTCAATGTGCCAATTGAAGAGATGACGCCCGATGTGCGCCGACAGGCTAAAGCGATTAACTTCGGTGTGATTTATGGGATTTCGGGCTTTGGTTTGGCTCGTAATCTGCGTATTCCACGCGTTGAGGCGCAAGGGTTTATTGACCGATATTTTGAACGATTTCCGGGTATTCGGACCTATATGGATGATACTGTGTCTTTTGCGAAAGAACACAATTGTGTCGAGACGTTGTTTGGCCGAAAAATTCACACGCCTGAAATCAACGCCAAAGGACCAAGTGCAGGATTTGCCAAACGCGCGGCAATCAATGCACCAATTCAGGGTACTGCGGCAGATGTGATCCGACGCGCAATGATTCGCATGGATGATGCAATCGCGCATTTGCCTGCGAAGATGCTGTTGCAGGTCCACGATGAACTGGTCTTTGAAGTCGATAAAGACGCAGTTGACGATCTGATCGTTGTTGCTCGTGATGTGATGGAGAATGCAGCCAATCCAGTGGTCAAATTTGATGTGCCGTTGGTTGTGGATGCAGGCATGGGCATGACATGGGCGGAAGCACACTAAACGCAATACGGGCACGCCTTAAGAAAATTAGCGCGCCCGTTTTTTATTTGTTAGAAAAAATTAGTTTATTTTTTCAGCCTCAATCACATTCGCTTCTTTGGACTTCGTTTTGGTGATTTCGATCCGGTGGGGTTTTAGCGCTTCTGGCACTTCTCGGATTAAATCGATGTGCAGCATGCCATTTTCATGGGTTGCGCCCGTAACGTTCACATGATCGGCTAGATGAAATCGGCGACTGAAGGCACGCGTGGCAATGCCACGATGCAAGTAGCTGCGCCCTTGGCTTTTTTTACTATCGTCTTCTGCCATGTTCGCAGTAATATGCAGCGCGTTTTCCTTGACTTCGACGTTTAGGTCACTCTCGGAAAAACCGGCTACTGCAATGGAAATACACCATCTATCATCGGCTTTCTTTTCAATGTTATAAGGTGGATAGCTTTGATTGTTTGCATCATTTGACATGATGCGGTCAACCATATCTGTGATTTGGTCGAAGCCGACGGTTGCGCGGTGCAGCGGGGCAAGATTCAAAGTTCTCATGGGCTTATCCTTTTCAAAGCGATAATGTTTACCTCCCCAGACGGGCGAGGCAGTAGAAGCAGGACCCAGATTTGGCATTCTGCTCTAAATTATTTGGGTTTTTTTTTGCAGGTTTCAAGACCTGCCAAATTGATCTCTAGGGTCGTACGAAACGCGCGCTTGTGTCAGTGCGTTCATTCTGTTGGATCACGCGTGCAGTGGTGGGTTGGGTTGAAAAAAAACCGTGGCCCTGTTTAAGCGCCGATCTTAAAACGGCGATTGGCTCAACTAGGTTCATGCCAAGTGTCACCTTTTCACCGTCAATTTCCGCCATGGCCGACACCACAGATACCAAGTGCGGCACACCGTTCTCAACTCGGAATATTGGTGCACCAGACGCGCCAAAGTCAACGTCACAATCCATGATTAAGATCCCGTTTTGTTGTCCTAACACATTGCAGGTTTCTTGCAGTGAAGGCGCGTGCGCACGATCTTGTGCATAAGAAACTATTGCAACTTGGGTGCCACGGCGAAGTAATTTTGACACCTCAAATGGTCGCACATGGCTGTATTGAATCGGATGGGTAAGTTGTAGTAATGCAACGTCATACTGGACAAGGTCAACTGCCGCTCTGCCTATATGTGCATATGATGGGTGAACGACTGCACTGCGCACAGCACGTATGGCTTCTGGGTTACCACCGCGCAGACCCGCGAGGAACTGTATACGCGACGGATCAATGGGCGCTTCATCGGCTTTGTCATACATGCAATGAGCGGCGGTGAGGACCAAGTCAGGTGCGATCAGTGCGCCCGTACAAAAGCCTTTGCCTTCAATGTCTAGACGACCAACTGCCTCCCAGCCGCGGGCATCTGTTCTAGTTTCTAGTAATTGCAAAGCGCTGGTTTGGGCTTGAACTGACGGGAGCGTAAGTAACAAAAAGATTAATGAAATAATGGAAAATCGCATGGTTTATCCAATTTTTCATACTAATAACATTTGTGTTGGGCGAAATTGTGGCGCTAACGCAAAATTGGTACCTGAGGTGCTCGTTTTCCAGACGCTGTGAGTGCAGGTGGTTTTGGGCCCCCCGTCGCCCAATCCAGCAATTCGACCGTATGGACGATTGGGATGTCGGTACCACCGCCAATTTGCATCATACAGCCGATGTTTCCAGCAGCGATGATGTCAGGCTCAACTGCTTCAAGGGTCTGAACTTTAAAAGCTTTTAGCTGCTTGGAAATCTCAGGCTGCATTAAGTTGTAAGTGCCGGCAGATCCACAACAAAGGTGACTATCGGAAGGTTCGGCGACTGTGAAGCCAGCTTTTTTTAGCAGATCTTTTGGGAAAGTTTTGATCTGTTGGCCGTGTTGAAGCGAACAGGCCGCGTGGTAGGCAACTGTCAGATGCTGCGCCTCCCCTGCTGGCAGGTTAAGTTTCATTAAAATTTCGGACACATCCATAGCGATGCTAGCTACGGACTTGGCATTTTCGGCTAGATCAGTTTCGCTGAACATATGGCCGTAATCCTTGATCGTGGTGCCGCAGCCTGATGTATTTATAACAATGGCGTCAAGTCCATCACCCTGCATTTCGCGGGTCCATGCTTTGATGTTCTTGGCTGCCGTTGCGTGGCTTTCTGACGTCTTGCCCATGTGATGCGTTAGCGCACCGCAACAGCCTGCACCCTCCGCAACAACTACCTCAGCACCTAAACGTGTCAGCAGACGGATTGTCGCATCATTTATGTCCGTGTTCAGTGCCTTTTGCGCACAGCCCGTCATCAGTGCAACGCGCATTTTCTTGTTTTGCGCTGGAAAGGTCTGCGGGTCATCGTTGCGTGAGACAGGCGGTATAGTTTTAGGAGCCATTTCCAACATTGCCCGCAGGCGCGGATCAGGTATCAATCGTGAAAAAGGGCGCCCGATCTTGGCACCTAGAAGAGCCACACGGAACCGAATTGGGTAAGGCAGAATTTTCGCCAAAACCCAACGCAATATGCGGTCAGACAAGGGACGTTTATAGGTATTTTCAATGTATTCGCGAGCGTGATCCACAAGGTGCATATAATGCACACCGGATGGACATGTAGTCATACAGGCCAAGCAGGACAGGCAGCGGTCGATGTGTTTGACGGTCTTTTCATCTGGCACGCGTTCGTTTTCAAGCATGTCCTTGATAAGATAGATGCGCCCGCGCGGGCTGTCTAATTCATCGCCTAATATTTTATAGGTTGGGCAGGTTGCAGTGCAAAATCCGCAATGCACACATGTACGTAAAATGTCATTTGACATTTTGATGGCGGGGTCGCGTAGTTGGTCTTCGGTAAAAGTAGTTTGCATATCAGACGGTTCCAACGGTCAGGATGAGGTGAAGGTAGTGCACGCTAAATGTTGCGAGCATTGCGATGGTCATCCGTGACCACACGGCTGTTGTTGATCGCACCAAAAGCACCACTATCAAAGAGGATGACCCGACCAAGACACCTGAGATAATCGATGACCCGAACAGACGTGCCGCGTCTGGCATTATTGGGGCGATAAACAGTAATCCAGCTGCGCCGCAGGCCGTAGCAGCTGCCAGTCGCCAGTCAGACAGCAAAAGACCCGTCATTACCCCTGCTATGCACGGTAAAATTACAAAAACAAAGCTGATGCTGTTGGTCATCCCATTAGCCCAGGATTGAGAATGCCGCGAGGGTCAAATCTTTTTCGTATCCCTTGCGAGAGCGCCGTCACGATTGGGTTTTCGGGTTGGAAAGTGGGCAGGGCCGCGCGAGTCTTTGCCTCAGCGCGGATCAGAGTCGCATGACCCTCTGTGCACAGAGCTGTGCGTGGATCGCTACCCGCAGGTGTTCGCGCCCAGATCAACCCACCACCCCAGTCCATCATAGTTTCCGTTCCGGCAGGCATGGCAGTAATTATAGAGGGTGCATCGCTCGGTTTGACAGATATACGCCAAATGTTGCCGTTTGTGGTTGCGAATGTTGCGACGTTGGTAATGTCTTTCCATATCGCTTCTGATTTTGCTGGGTCAGTTACTTCGGTCATATCGCCAAAATCAGCAAGCAGTAATTTTAATTGTGCCAATCGGTAAGCAACTGATGTGGCAAACCCCTCGATGCGAATAAGGGTGTCATCACTACGGGCTGCACCCGTGACCTCAAAGGGGGACCCAAGAGCCATTGATAGGGCGTTGACCGATTGGGTGTCTGTCAGGCCATGCAACTTTAGCGTGGCTGATGTTTCTGGTTTAGGCAGCACTTTTAGTGACACTTCTGACAACACGCCTAGAGTGCCATAAGACCCTGCTAAAAGTTTTACTAAATCGTAGCCGGTGACGTTTTTCATAACGCGGCCGCCGTTCTTAATGGTCGTGCCCATCCCATCCACGAACCGCACTCCAAGCAAATGATCGCGACAAGCTCCCACCGCGATGCGGCGCGTACCACTAGCGTTGGTAGCAACAACGCCGCCGATTGTGGGCGTGCCAATGGTTCCAAGTAGCGTGCGGTGGTCCATCGGTTCAAAAGCAAGTCGCTGATTTTCAACATCTAGTGTAGCCTCGATCTCGCTCACAGAGGTACCAGCTTGGGCAACAATTGTGAGCGCACCGGGTTCATACAGCGTAATGCCCGACAGCGAAGACGTACAAAGCGTTTCACCAACAACAGGATTACCAATGTCGCGCGTTCCACCACCTATTATATGCAGTGCGCCTTTAGCGCTAGTAATTGCATCTACTAACTCTAATTCGTTTTTGGGGGTCATTTCAGTCTCTATTCCGCTGCATATCGGCGTGATTGGCTGGCATTCAATGGGAATACTTTGGCAGGATTGAGCAGCCATGACGGGTCAAACACATCCTTTACAGCCATCTGAATTTCGAGGTCTTGCGGTGCGAATTGGTGATTCATCAGATCGCGTTTTTCAATTCCAACGCCATGTTCACCTGTCAGGCAGCCCCCTACATCAACACAAAGCTTCAAGATTTCTGCACCCATTTCTTCGCATAGCTCTAAATCACCAGGTTTGTTGGCATCATAACAAATAAGTGGGTGCATGTTGCCGTCGCCTGCATGAAATACGTTACCGACCCGCAGACCGTATTCTTTGCTGAGTTCTCCAATTCGTCGCAAGACCATTGGCAGGGACGAGACTGGAATTGTTCCGTCTAAACACATATAATCGCTAATCTGACCAATTGCGCCAAAGGCAGATTTGCGGCCAAGCCAGATGCGAGCTGCCTCTTCAGCTGATTTGGCTTCACGCAGTTCAACGGGATTGTGCTCGCGCGCAATGGAAAGAATTACTGACAGTTGTTCGTCGATTTCGGAAGGTGACCCTTCGACTTCAACGATTAATAAGGCTTCACAGTCGGGGTAACCCGCATGAGCGTACTTTTCAGATGTTTCGATGCAAAGGCGGTCCATGAATTCGATGGCAACGGGCAATACGCCAGCTTTGATTATGTCAGCCACACAAGCGCCTGCAACTTCGTTATCATCAAACGCCATAAGCACTGGCCGCGCGCCTTCTGGCTTGCGCAAAATACGCAAAGTGGCCTCGGTGACAACTCCAAGCTGACCTTCGGAACCACAAACCAAACCCAAAAGATCAAGGCCTGCAGCATCTAGATGTGTACCACCAATATCGGTGATTGTGCCGTCCATCAGCACCATCCTCACACCGAGCAGATTATTGGTTGTGACACCGTACTTAAGGCAATGCGCACCACCAGAATTCATTGCAATATTACCTGCAATCGCGCAAGCTAGTTGGCTGGACGGGTCGGGCGCATAAAAAAAATCCTCTGCTTCGACAGCGCTGGTCACGGACAGGTTGGTACGACCCGATTGGACACGGATATAACGGTCATCGTAGTTAGTTTCCAACACGCCATTAAGTCTCGCAACACCAAGTATCACACAATCTGCGGTCGGAAGAGCACCCCCGGCAAGCGATGTACCAGACCCGCGCGGTACAACCGGCACCCCCATCTCATGACAAACACGCAAGGCGGCTGCGACCTCTTCGGTTGACGCAGGCAGGACCGCACATAGTGGGGGGCATCTGTAAGCTGACAGGGCATCACACTCATATGCCCTGACCTCAGATTCGGCATGGATGACCGCATTTTCGGGTAAAACACGTTTTAATTGAGAGACAATTTCGGCTTTGCGCGACAAGATGTCTAGATCTGGTAGTGGCATATCCATGGATTACTTCCTCCGATTGGTAAATAAATATAACCAATTTTACCCCGTGTCTATGGGCATCTTTGCTACTAGAGTATGCTCTATGGATTTTATGACAGAGTTTAGCAGTCTTAGTGGGCTTGATGGATTGGCTGTAACGGTTTTGATCGTAGTCTGGTTGGGGTTGAGTTGGTGGATTGAACATCCCTCTTCAAAACGTCCATCTGTGACTGTGGTTATGTCGGAGTATCGTCGTAAGTGGATGCAGGTCATGATCCACCGTGATCCGCGTATATTTGACTCACAAATAATGGCAAGCTTGCGCCAAGGCACATCATTTTTTGCTTCGACCTGTCTTTTGGCTGTTGGTGGTGTTCTGGCGCTAATTGGCAATGTGGACCCCTTGCGTGGCGTGGCTGAAGATATAGCTATGACCTCAAGCCCGACGGTGATCTGGCAGATTAAGCTTGGTCTAGTTTTGGTATTGCTGAGTAATGCGTTCCTAAAATTTGTCTGGGCGAACCGCATTTTTGGTTATTGCAGTGTGATGATGGCGGCTGTTCCGAATGATCCGGATGACCTAATGGCGCAGCCTATGGCGAGAAAGGCGGCGGAACTTAATATACGCGCTGCGATGAATTTCAATCGTGGTTTGCGGTCAATGTATTTCGCGCTTGGCGCTGTCGCTTGGTTGGCCGGACCAGTGCCGCTTATGGCAGCGGTTGGTGTGACGGCATGGGTGGTCTGGAGCCGTGAGTTCGCATCTGTCCCACGGGCCATTATCATGAACGACACCTAGAAGTTTCATGTATACTGAGAGTATGTCGGTAATCTTGGTCTACAAAAAATATTAATATTTTTTGCTCGCAGCACTGCCTTTTGGGGCAGTTAATTCTGTTGCTAAAGGTTTTTTGACAAATTCTAGTTCGATGTGAACTTTTTTCACCTCGATACCAGATGTGACGATTAAGCAGATTGTTGACGAGCTGAAATAGAGGAGTCCTTTTCAAGATTTTTCATCAGGAAAAAAATTATTAGCGCTATTGGTGTTTAGCGCCGTCCTTCACGTACCCAAGCACCAATTACCAGAAATCCAGCGAGTAGCAATGCGACCCACGCGGGGAGTAGCGAAGTTAAGGTTATGTCTGAAGTGTGATACGCATCACGCGGTGTAATGCCGATCCAACCCCGACCAAACGCCACGCGACCGTTGCGCACCTCCCGTAAGGATGGAAAACCATCGCTTATCGAGATTATGTTGCCATTGGTTGTCGCCACGAGCTCTGCTAAAATAGTACCGTCTGCAATGGTTTCTTCAAATTCAAGTGGCGCAGAAGGGCCCAGAGCTACTACGGTTTTAACGTCCTCATCCGCCAATCTATAAAGACCAACCTCTGGCGCTTCCCACAAAAATTCATAGCGACCCGGTTTGATCTCGTCTAAAATTATAGTTGTTTCTGTCCCGTCAGGATGGATGATTGTTATATCGCCGATTTCTTCATTCAGTGTTCGCCGTATAATGCGCATGGTTAAGCCGTTTGGTTCAACCAAGAGAGTTTCTTCTTCAAGCTCCGGTTCTTTCATCATCCAATGGGCAAGACGGCGCAGCAGTTCCAATTGTGGTCCTCCACCTTCAAATCCGCGATCCCAAAGCCATGTCTGATCCGAGGCCATTAATGCAACACGCCCTTCTCCGACCCGTTCCAGCATTAGCAGTGGCTGATCATCAATTCCGGACATAATGACGATGGCATCTTTGGTTGGCTCAACCTCAATCTGGCGAAACCAACGGCCCCAACTGGAGGGGGCGTCATCTGTTGGGTCTGGTGTGAACGCTTCAAGTCCTTCAGTCACAGGGTGGCGCTGACCGGTGTCGGTGACCATCGGCGTAAAACCTTGTTCATAAACCCGCGCAGTAGGGCTGCCGGGCAAGACTGACCCTAATGGAGAGCGATAAATGCTATCAGCTGATGCGTAATCAGGCCCAGCCGAAATTAAAACTGCACCGCCGTTTCGCACATAATTACCAATGTTATCGAGGTAGGCAGACGGTAAAATCCCACGCCGTTTATAGCGATCAAAGATGATCAAATCGAATTCATCGATTTTTTCAAGAAATAGTTTGCGGGTTGGAAATGCGATAAGTGACAGCTCATTCACTGGTACACCGTCCTGTTTTTCTGGTGGGCGCAGAATTGTAAAATGCACTAAATCCACGGAACTGTCGGATTTTAACAGATTACGCCAGGTACGTTCGCCTGGATGAGGTTCGCCGGACACCAGCAGCACCCGCAAACGGTCGCGCACACCATTGATTTGCACAACAGCTTCGTTATTACGGTCAGTCAGTTCACCATCCATTAAAGGTGTGGAAAACTGCATAACATTCATACCGCCGTGGGGCAGGTTAATTGGCAGTTCGACGTCATCATTAATGGGAACTTGAAATGCCAGTGGTGGGCCACCGTCGATTGAAATCTTCAGATCAACGAAGCCTGCTTCGGGTGCAGCCCCTTGATCTTCAACCCGAAGTGTTAATGTGACAGGTTCGCCAAGAATGGCAAACGCGGGAGCGTTTTGTACCACAAGGCGGCGATCCCAGTCGTCCTCTTGGCCTGTAAGCAGCACATGCAACGGTGCGGGAAATGATGTGGGGGCGGCGGGCAAATCATGGATGCGGCCATCGGTGATTAAAACCATGCCGGCAACGCGCGCTTGTGGCTCTTCTGACAAAGCTTGGGACAAGGCCGACATCAGTTTGGTGCCTGCATCATCAATACCATCGCCTAAGGTAAGGACCCGAAGTTCAGTGTTTGGACGCCGTGCGACGTTAGCTTGCAGATTGGCAATTGCTTGGGCGGACTGATCGAGGCGATCCGAAAGATGCTGGCTAGCGCTTTCATCAACAACGGCTAGTACAATGTCAGACAGGGGGGCGCGGTCTTCTTTTTGTAACGATGGATTGGCAATGGAGCCAAGGATGACGACGGCGGCGAGGGTGCGTAGTGTACAGCCTAGCAGTTGTCGCCAGGCTGCGAAGATTAATCCAACAATAGCCACTGCCACAAGTACATACAAAACTACCAGCGGCACCAGTGGATCAATAGTGATGTTCCCGATCATGTGGCGCTACCTTGTTTTTTTGGCGCCATAATACCCTCCTCGAATGGGTCGGTTTCAAAACAATATGTGCACAAAATCATTGGCCCATCCGATCCAGCAGTGCAGGTACATGGACCTGATCTGACTTATAGTTTCCTGTTAGCACGTGCATGATCAGGTTGACACCAAAGCGCAGAGCAATCTCGCGTTGGCGTTCACCAGCCACGCCGCGTCCTATGGGCACCAGTGGGTTGCCTTGGAGGTCAGTGGCCCAAGCTGCGGCCCAGTCATTGCCACCAATGACCACAGGGGTCACGCCATCGTTTAGGTCGCGAAACGGCTTTCCTCCGGATAGATTAGCATCGGCAGGGGCGGATTCAACCCAAACATCGCGGCTGGGGTGGCGACCAGGAAAGTCTTGTAGCAGGTAGAATGTGCGCGTAAGTACATGATCCTGCGGAATTGGTTCAAGGGCAGGGATATCGAGACCACGGGTAATCGCCTGTAGTTTGCGCCCTTCGGGGGATGACGAGCCAAAGCGCGCTAAATCTGCGTCGCGAGTGTCAAACAGGATCATCCCACCAGATCGCAAATAGCGGTTTAGTTTGGAATAGGCTTCTCGGGTTGGCAGTTGCTGGTCAGTGGTGATAGGCCAATAAATAAACGGGAAGAACGCCAACTCGTCGGTTTCAAGATCAATGCCGACGGGAAATGTGGGTTCAATCGACGTGCGTTGGAATAGAGTGTTGGATAGTCCATAAAGCCCTGCGTCTGACATTCCATCAACACGAACGTCACCTGTCACCACATAGGCCAGCACTAAGTTAGCAGTTGCTGCGATGGCGAAATTGTCGTTTTGCGCTTTTGCTTGTGGTGCGATCATCAAAGCAAATAAAGCTGTGGCCATGGTAGTTAGACGCGTGCCATGCAATCGCCCGGATAGAGCCAGAGATAAAAATATGTCAATTGTTATTATAGTAAGCGCAACCGCCAAAACCCAGCCTTTAAGTAGCGTTTCACGAATTATGTCTAGCCCTTGGACGGTAATGTGGGCAGGCCAAACCGTCCGCGTCAGCTCATTATTACTCCCAATTACGTTGATGGCGATGCGGCTGTCCTCGCTCGCGTAAAGTCCGGGTGGCATTCTGGCTGATGGTGTGGCCGTTGCAATTGCGTTGCCATCCACACTGGGCAACGTGTTGGCTCTGGTGAGGTCGCCGAATGCATCTAAAATGTCTTGGGGCATCCAAGTGGTCCCTATCAAACTTTCAGCGGTAGGGGCGGATGGGCGCGTGGACACTGCGAGGCGTTCCAGCATTTGCACGAACAGTCCCGAAAGTGGCAGGGTCGACCATTCGGCATTTGCAGTTACATGAAACAGCACGATTGATCCCGTTCCGGCAGACTTTCGAGTAACAAGTGGTGTGCCATCTGCCAATTGCGCAATAACGCGCTGCGCCAATGTTGGGTCAGGCTGTGCCATGACCTGCGCCGTTATTGCGACATCTTTGGGTATAGTTAGACCAAAAAATGGACTGTTGGCAGGAAAAGGCGCTAGCACTTTAGGCTCCCCCCACGACATTGCACCGCCGATGGATCGGCCCCCAATACGCAGGCGCACTGGCATCAACGGGTCTTCATCAATGCGGCTGATATCGGACGCTGCAAGACGTGGGCCTGCAAACCGAATAAGTAGGCCACCGTTCTCAACCCATTTCAACATTGTATCAGTCTCGATCGCAGTGAGGGTGGCAACATCGGCAAGGATTATGACGTCTGGGCTGGCGAGAAGCACGTCTCCAAGGGTGCCACCAATTAGGTCCGCCGTCGGAACCAGTGCTTGTTCGAGATAGTGTAAAGGGGACAAAAGATCGAGTGCTTCGCGGCCAATGGCCCCTGTAAGAAGTGCCACTTCGCGACGTTTCAAAGCATCATCGGTGAGGGTCACAGCCCCGGCAGAACGCATGCCTTGAATTTCGAAACGTGTAATGCGGTTGCGTAATTCTAAGGGTAGATCGAAGTTTGCCGTTGTGTTCGTAGCTGTTGCATCAAACGTGGCAATGGCGCTGGACAAGCGGCGTTTGACGCCCGCTGGGTCAAGGCCGATGGCGGTGACTGTCGTTTCCGTTTCGATCCCTGTTGTGGCTCGCAAAACGGTCACTTTGACATTGTCGTCCTCAAATTGTGCTGTACTCAGACCCAAAATGGGGCGTGGAGATTCAAAGGCGGTGACGGTACCGTGGGTCTCCAAGGCTGCTAGTAAAGAAGCGCGGCTATCACGAGCTAATCCGTCGGACATCCAGAACGTGTCGAACGTTCCGATCAGGCTATCAGCCCAGTCGTCAAGTGCGTCTGCGTTTGGTGCATAAGGGTACGGGCGCAGCGTAGAGACGCGTTGTTGGACCGCTTGCGCATCTTGAAAGATAGGTGGTTCTTGTGGCAGATCGGTAAGCATAACCAATGCCGCAGTGCGGCCATTGCGGGCAGCTTTAGACAGGGCTGCACCAATGTGATCGGTGCGAAGGGGCCAATCGTCCGCATCTGCCCATGTGCCATCGACAAGGATCAATAGTGGACTGTTGCTAGGAGTTTTTTCGTTAGGGTTAAGGATGGGGCCTGCGAATGCAGTAATAATTGCTGCAATGGCAATGAGACGTAGTAGCAACAGCCACCAAGGTGTCTGGTCGGTTTGACTGGTATCGTCATTCAACCCAAGTAGGAGCGCAACACCGGGAAAGCGGTGCCGGATCGGTGCTGGAGGGACAGCGCGCAGCAAGAGCCACAAGATTGGCAAGATCAGCAGTCCGAGTAGTAGCCACGGTGTTGTGAAGGCGATGGGGCCAAGATTTATCATGGATAGTGCTTTTCATTATTTTGAATTTGGGGTGTAAATTCGATTAAAGTTGGAACCACCCCCAATATGTTCGGGATATTTGTGAAGCAAAGACTGCTCATGTACGACGTTCCAAAGCCTTGTAGATCCAGAGCAGGGCGGACGCTGCTGGAGCACTGGTATGGTGAGTATAAAACTGCCAGCCAGCTCCACTTGCGAGGGATGCAAGGCGGTCTTTGCGGTGCGCAAGGCGATCAAGGTATTGATCCCGCAAGTCGCGAGCTTTAAGTGTTTCGTGCTTTATGGTGCCCGACATGGATTCAAAAACGGTGCGTCCGTCAAAAGGAAATGCTTCCTCAGCTGGGTCAAGGATTTGAAACAGCGCGCCGCGCACGTTGCTATCGGTGGCTGTTGCCATTGCAGTCTCGATACCCGTCAGATCGCCCATGAAATCTGACACGAACAGGGTGCGTGAATGGGGCAACATGCCGGTGGCATCTGGTGTGCCGAAGTCGTCCTTGTGATCTTTTGATAGTACGGTGGCCATCTGTGCTACTTGGACTTCACCGCGTCGTGGTGGCAACTTGTTTCCAGTAAGGCCGACCCGTTCACCGCCCCGTAGAAGCAATATGGCGGTGGCCAGGGCTAATGTTCGCGCTCGGGTTCTTTTAGTTGTGCCTTCTTTCAGGGATGTGAATGACATGGAGGCAGACTGGTCCACCCACATCAGAATCGACTGAGCGATCTGCCATTCCTTGTCTTGGATGAACTGTGAATCCGAACGGGCGGAGCGTCGCCAATCAATGCTTCGTATTTCATCGTGATTCTGGGCTGCTCGATACTGCCAAAACGTATTTCCCACACCTGCACGTCGCCGACCGTGATCACCGACCATGACAGTTGCAGCAAGCTGTTCAGCCTCTGCCAGCAGCGGTGGGAATGGTGCGGCGAGGGTTTCAGCACCTGAGCGCAGAGAGAGTGGGGCTTTGATCATGCGGCCTGCGGGAGGCTGGTGATTTGAGTTGCAACTTGGTTAATGAGGGAGGTGATACTTTCGCCGCGTGCGCGGGCTGCGAAAGACAATGCCATGCGGTGCGTGAGAACAGGCGCTGCCATGGCGCGCACGTCTTCGGCCGATGGAACAAGACGGCCATTCAACAAAGCTGCAGCACGTACGGTAAGCATTAGCGCCTGAGCTGCACGTGGGCCGGGACCCCAACTGACGGAGTTTTGCACGAGCTCTGTAGCGGTTGTGTCGTTGGGGCGACATGCTCGAACTAGATCAAGGATCATTTCAACAATGGCATCACCGACTGGCATGCGGCGCAGCAGGGTCTGCGCCGCAAGGAGTTCATCGGAAGTGAAAACTTGTGTGACGTCTTCTTCAGTTGCGCCAGTTGTAGCGATGAGAATATCGCGTTCTGTGTTACGATCTGGATATGGGACGTCAATCTGTACTAAAAACCGGTCAAGCTGGGCTTCAGGCAAAGGATAGGTGCCTTCTTGTTCAATGGGGTTTTGCGTAGCCAATACGTGGAATGGCACACCGAGCTTGCGATGTTCGCCAGCAACTGTAACTTCTTTTTCCTGCATTGCTTGCAACAGCGCCGATTGCGTACGTGGCGAGGCACGGTTGATCTCATCTGCCATCAGAAGCTGACAGAAAATTGGACCCTTGATGAAACGGAAATCGCGGCTGCCATCTTTGGAGGTTTCAAGCACTTCGGAGCCTATAATATCGGCAGGCATCAGATCAGGGGTAAATTGAATACGGTTGCCATGAAGCCCCATGACTGTTGACAGTGTGTCAACCAGCCGCGTTTTCCCTAAACCAGGTAGGCCGATTAATAAGCCGTGACCGCCGCATAAAAGCGACGCCAAGGTCAAATCAACTACTTTGTCCTGACCAATGAAACGTTTGCTAATAGATGCGCGTGCTTGCGCGAGTTTGCCGCCAAGCGTTTCGATCTGGGTAATAAGCGCTGCGTCGTTTTGAACTGGGGGTGAGTTTTCGGAGGGCATGGCAATCTCTTTTTTATAGTTCATATAGCTGTTGATTAGTTGAACAGATATTGCAAGTAAGCCCAATGGCAAAAACAAACCAAAATGATGGCACTGTTGCAGTGTCGGCTGAAAGTCTCGCATCTTCGGTGCGTACGGCATCAAAAGGGCGCGGATTACCGCCTGTGGATCAATGGAATCCGCCGTTTTGTGGTGATCTGGACATGCGGGTTGCCCGTGATGGGACGTGGTTTTATCTGGGCACACCGATTGGACGGGCCGAGTTGGTAAGGCTATTTTCAACAGTTCTTCGCCGCGACGGGGATGATTATTTCCTTGTGACACCTGTAGAAAAAGTTGGCATTATAGTTGATGACGCACCGTTCGTGGCTGTGGATTTTGAACAGGTTGGGGACGATTTGCGGTTTGAAACCAACGTTGGAGATTTTGCAGTCGCTGGACCTGATCACCCGATCCGCGTGGTGCGGGATGAAGAGACAGGTGAGCCTAGTCCGTATGTTTTGATCCGCTGTAACCTTGAAGCCTTAATTGATCGAAAGTCGTTCTATCGGTTGGTGGAAATTGGTGAAATTGCGAGGCATGATGGCATTGACTGGTTTGGTATTTGGTCAGGCGGTGCGTTTTTCCCAATCATTTTGGCTGCGGACTTGGACGTATAAGTGCCAAGTTTTACGTAAAATTGAGGATTTTGTTTACTGAATAACTTTTGCCGTACTGCCAAACAGTAGCAGTAATGGCAAAGTTGATGGTGTTAAAATCCTGTTCCATTAAGATGAGAACGCGGATGGTTTGGAGGTGGCACTGATGCGCGAAAAGACGCCGCTGGTGTTGATCGATTGTTACCTCTAAGTACGTGCTGCGTGGATTTACTGCTATGGTGGGTCAACAGGTACGGTTCTAGTTGGCATTCCAGCCTACGCTGGACGCAAATCATGTTCATATCATGGGAGGTGTTGCTTCTGGGTCATTAGCTAAACTGTGTTTTGTACAGGATTTAAAACGTGGGGGCGTTGATGGCGACACGGTAAAGCCATGCGGTGACTTTTGATTGACGTTAGTAGCTTGGTAATCTTGCGGATAAAATGGCGAAGATGTTTGGGGTTAATTACCTGACTTTCTGTCCGGCGCAAACGCAGGCGGAGCAAACGGTTATATTGACGGGTAATCAGGCTGGCAAAAGCCTGCCAGTCGTTGGTTTGGGCTGCCAAGGATATATCTTGGTTAAGAACTATCATGTGCATTACTAGGTTATGAAGCAGCCGCCGCGTCAATTTTTTTCTAAAAAGCTAAAAAGGTTTAACTACTACAACCCAAAGGATGACAATCACACCGACGACACTCATCTCATTGAATACCCGCAGGTAGAGATCGCTTTCGTTGAAGGTACCGCGCTTGGCTCGCATTACCATACCCCCTGTTATCATGTAATGGGCGACCAGAAGGGATACGAGAGCGAGTTTGATGATCACCCATGTGTCGAAAGCCCAGACTGCAGCCCCAAGCCAAATTCCAGTAATTAAGGCCAGGACCATCAGGCCCGCTGAGAAGCGATATAGGCGGTAAGTAAGATCGCCAAGTGGGCCGTTTTCGCCTGTTTTGGCGAAGTCACGTTTCCAATAGATCAGGGCGCGAGGAACAGCAAAAATCGAAGTAGTCCAGCCCATTACACAGAGTATATGTATAATTTTAAACCATTCCATAGACTACTAATGCCCGATGATTTGAAAAGGGTCAATCGGGGGCGGCGTAACAATGTGGGGTCTGCGCATAACGGAATTATGTGTAATAGAATAGCTTAATGAAAACTGCAGTTTCACTGATGATTGATGCGCTGCCCCTTCTGCACCGAACCGTAGCTTCATGGGGGCATACGTTGGGTAGTCAGGCTGAGGCTGAAGCTTGGATCCACAACTTTTTTACCATGTCTGACAGTGGCTGGCATTTGTACGTAGACAGCCAGCCTACAAAATCGAATGGTCGTTCAGTGGAGGATGGGCCACGTTAAATGCTGATCTGCCTATGACTTCTGCGTTTGAATGTAGTGATTTAATGAAAAATGATTTGAGGCTGGAATATATCGGTAAACACATCAACCAAATGGGCGCTGATGATACGACTATGCAGCTTATGGACCCAAACGACGATAGCTTAAGCGTTATGAATGAAATTTGGCGTCGGCTGATAGTCCAATATGCGCTGGTTAATATATTTAGCGATGTGTGGATTGGTATCGGGGAATGTCAACCTAATACTTATAATCCTTCTGCTAATTGAATACCCACTAATTTTGATAACACTGGTTCATTTAATGCCACGTTTCATTTAGCGCGTGTTGTCGAAACTATTTGTAAAATCGCGGCCTTGAGGCTTTAGCGTCGTGACTGGCATTTACAACAAGTTGCCATTTGCGCAGGCCACCTACGATTATGGTAACTGCTCAGGCCTTACATTGAAGTGAATCTTTTCGCGCGATCAAACAAACAAGCTCATCGTCAATTAAAACATCAGATTTGATCGGTTCATCGATTAAAAGGCTATGTGTACCGCAGTGAAACGCCCTGACATGCGACAAGTCTTGTAGCAGGTCAGGGGTACGAGGGTTAATTCTGGTGCAGCTGCCAGAATTATTCTACATTCGTGCAAATGTATTTCATTTCCATATAGTCATTCATTCCATGGCGTGATCCCTCGCGGCCAAGACCGGATTGTTTGACGCCACCGAATGGTGCGACTTCAGTGGAAATGATGCCTGTATTTACACCAACAATACCGTATTCTAGTGCCTCGGCCACTTTAGTGACGCGGCGAAGATCCTTGGCGTAAAAGTAGCTTGCAAGGCCGAAGATGGTATCGTTGGCTTTGAGGATCACGTCGTCCTCGTCTTCAAATTTGAACAGTGGCGCAAAGGGGCCGAATGTCTCGTCTGTGCTTACCATCATGTCCTGAGTTGCGTTGGTAACAATTGTTGGCTGAAAGAATAGCCCGCCTAGGTCATGCGGCTTGCCACCTGTGAGGATTGTGCCACCTTTGGAGAGGGCGTCTTCAAGGTGTTCTTGCACTTTATCAATTGCTGAGGCTTCGATCAGTGGGCCAAGTTGTGTAACTTCGTTCAGACCATCGCCGATTTTCAAAGCCTCAACAGCAACCTTTAATTTTGCGGCAAAATCATCGTAGACGCCTGCCTGCACGTATATACGGTTAGCGCAGACACATGTCTGGCCGTTATTGCGGAATTTGCACGCTATGGCGCCCATCACGGCGGCGTCGAGATCGGCGTCGTCAAAAACGATGAATGGTGCGTTGCCTCCCAGTTCCATAGAACATTTCATCACTTGGTCAGCAGCCTGTTTTAGTAGGATGCGACCGACTTCGGTTGATCCGGTGAATGTCAGTTTGCGCACAAGTGGGTTTTCACAGAACTCTTTGCCAGTCTCGGATGAAGATGTTGTGGTTACTACGCTAAAAAGGCCTTCTGGGATTCCAGCTTCTTCAGCTAGTTTGCCCAAGGCGAGGGCGGATAACGGTGTTAGGGACGCGGGGCGCACGACAAACCCACAACCTGCGGCCAGTGCAGGGGCTACTTTGCGTGTAATCATTGCGTTGGGGAAATTCCATGGTGTGATGGCTGCGGCTACACCGATGGGTTGTTTGATGACTGTAAGGCGCAGGTTTGGCTGGTGGCCAGGGATAGTTTCACCATAGTTGCGTTTTGCTTCTTCGGCAAACCATTCCACAAAAGATGCCCCGTATGCAACTTCGCCTCGTGATTCCACCATTGGTTTGCCCTGCTCTGCGGTCATAATAACGGCTAGGTCCTCTTGGTTGGCCATTATCAGATCGAACCATTTACGAAGAACCGTGGCACGGTCTTTTCCCGTACGTTTGGCCCATGCATGGCGGGCCTTTTCTGCGGCATCAATGGCTGATGTGATTTCAGTGCGGCTGAGGTCAGCAACTTTCGCGATCACGTCGCCCCGCGCTGGGTTGGTGACGTCAAAGGTTTTTCCGTCTTTCGCTTGTACCCATTTACCGCCTAAAAAAGCGTCTGAGCATAAAAGGTCGGGGCGGGTCAG
Source organism: Octadecabacter sp. (assembly GCA_047635635.1). Taxonomy (GTDB): domain Bacteria; phylum Pseudomonadota; class Alphaproteobacteria; order Rhodobacterales; family Rhodobacteraceae; genus Octadecabacter. The sequence continues at coordinate 74,682 of JBLILC010000001.1, forward strand.
CATGGACTTTAGGTCTGTGGTAGAATCAAGCATGGTGTTCTCCAAGTTGGACGTCGGACTACTATTATTCCTGATGAACGTCTTGTCCAAGGGGGGGGCAAACATGACACTCATTATGACAGCGGATGAGGCATATGCGAATTCAGCTTACATTCCTGATGGAGAAAGCTATTTTGCGCGCTGGTCATGTCAAGCAGCAGCATTTCGTCGCAGCCATATTGATGCGGAATTGGGTGTCTCATATGGAACTGGTGCACGCCAGAATTATGATATTTTTTACCCTTCAAATATCGCCAGAGGGACTATGATCTTTGTGCATGGAGGGTATTGGCTGGCGTCCAGTTCGCGTGATTTTTCGCATTTGGCGTTGGGCGCTGTGACTGCTGGATATGCCTGTGCCATGCCGTCCTACACTTTAGCGCCTGATGGGCGTATCGCTGATATTACGCGAGATATTGAGGCAGCAATTGGTACAATTGCGCAGTCCACGATGGGGCCGATCTATTTAGTGGGTCATTCTGCCGGTGGGTATTTGGTGGCGCGGATGGCGTGTGTGGACATGGCAGCTGACTGGTCACACCGCGTTGCGCGGATCATGGCTATTTCGCCAATCAGCGATCTGCTTCCTTTGATTGAGACATCCATGAATACGACGTTAAGAATTGATGTAGCAGAGGCATTGGCAGAGAGCCCTATCCATTTTGCGCCGCAGAATATGGCTGTGACTGCTTGGGTTGGTGGCGAAGAGCGGCCGGCATTTCTGGATCAAGCACAGTGGTTAAGTGCTGCATGGAATTGTGATTTGACGGTTGAGGCGGGAAAACATCATTTTAACGTAATTGAGGGGTTAGAAACACCGCTTAGTGCGATGATGCGAGCTCTTCTTAGGTGATGTCACTATATATGACTTCAAACGTTCCAGCGTAGTTCAGCATTGGGGTGTCGTTAAGGGAATATGGCAAGCTGCCGAAAGCGGTCTAGGGTCAGCACAAGTTTTTTGGCAGACCCGATTTCATTTTACAAATTTCTGGTGTTTTTTTGGTCAGTATCGGAATTTCGCCAAAAATGGGTGCTGGTCCAAAGATAATTTTTAAATTTGACTGTATCGATCATTTCGTATGGTAAATCCTGGATGAGGAGTTTGTGTTCATTGCGGCTTGGCGCATCAAAACAATTGGAGGTAGCCGCGAGTTTGGTCGCGAAAGTACTATAAAATATGTACAAAGCTGGAGTTGGGCTAATCGAAGAATTGCTTTTAATCAATACCAGTTGGAATTTTGTGGTTGTAAAATACAAAATAATGCACGCCAGAGCATTTTGACTTTGTGTGTAAAAATTGATAATTCTGAGGCTTGTGGGTGATCAATGTCGCAGCTCATTGGCACCCACATAAAATTGAACAGTATTTCACTATTTCTGTGATTAAAGCAGATCGCTTGCGTTTTCACCTTACTGAATATCAAACAATATTGTTTAAATACATCTGCCTCCATCAACCTCAATGGCAACACCTGTGATCATGCTGGCGTCGTCGCTGCACAAAAAAGCCGCCGCTGAGCCCATGTCTTCTGGAGTGGAAAAGCGACCCAATGGAATGGTAGAAAGAAATTTTGCGCGGATTTCTGGCGTATCCTCACCCATGAAAGTTTTTAATAACGGTGTTTCCCCTGCAACGGGATTGAGTGCATTTACGCGGATGCCAAATGGGGCAAGTTCTACTGCCATTGCCTTGGTTGCTGTGATCATCCAGCCTTTGGACGCGTTATACCAGTTCAGGTTTGGGCGCGGGCTTATTCCAGCGGTTGATGCGATATTTAGGATCGCTCCACAACCACGCGTTTTCATTGTAGGCACGAAATGGCGCGACATCAAAAAAACCGATTTTATATTCACGCGAAAGACGCGGTCAAAGTCTTCTTCGCTGACGTCTTCCATCGGTTGCGGCAGATGGGTAATACCTGCGTTATTCACTATTATGTCGGGGTTTGGTATTTTTCCTGCCATTCGCTGAACTGATGTGTTGTCGGACACATCAACTACCCACGGGATAGCGTTAATTCGCGCAGCTGTGTCGTTTGCCGCATCACCATTAATATCAGCTACTAGAACACGTGCTCCTTCTTCGACCAAGCGCTGGGCGATGCCAGCACCAAAGCCGGAGCCTGCACCAGTTACGATTGCGGTTTTACCTATAAGTTTCATATTTCCACAATGGGTGTCTGCGATGGAGATTTCCAGAAAAATATTATTTGTAACGCATCGGAAGAGCTTTGGGCTAGTTTTGCGCGACTTTCACCTGTTATAATAATTTTATACCTTACACTAAGGAAGATTAAGCTGATGAATACCCACCTAAATGCATTGAGCATAGCTGTTTTAGGCATTGCACTTGTTCTTCTTGCCGCATGTGCAACGCACGAGGTTAGTGGTGAGGTTCCTAAAGTGGACATAGTTGAAGGCTATGGGCTTCTTGAGGATGGCGATTATATACTGCCGCCAATCCCTTCAGAGTATCTGCAAGGTATAAACCAGCGCACGGTGGTAGACTATAATGGTCCTGAAAGTGCAGGCACCGTTGTGATTGATATTCATGCAAAACTACTTTATTTTATTGAACAAAATGGCGAGGCGCGTCGCTATTCGATTGCAGTTGGTAGCCAAGGGTTAAGCCTGCACCGTCCGGCAGTGATCCAACTAAAACGCGAATGGCCTGGTTGGACCCCAACGCAAAATATGTTGCGCACCCAACCAGAGGTTTATGGACCTTTTGTACGTGGCATTGAAGGTGGTCTTGCTAGCCCACTGGGTGCGCGCGCACTATATCTGTTCCAAAACGGTTTGGACACACATTTTCGTATTCATGGCACGAACGACTTGCCTTCTATTGGTAATGCAGGTTCTGCGGGCTGCATCCGCATGTTTAACCACGATATTATCGATCTTTACCCGCGAGTCCCAAAGGGCACTAATGTTGTGATCCGGTCCTACCAAGCCTCTGTTGAATTTGAAGGTGAAGAGCTTGCTAATCGCGGCATAATCCTGCGGCCAAACATCATTGATCCAGAGGTAATCTATGGGGCAGACAAAGACGTAAACGATGTTCTTTTTACTGCAGACGCTGATATATGAGTTTGCGTTAAGATAGCAGACATTATTGGGTAGGAAAGCCTAACTACTACCAGAGGAAATTGTTATTTTTAATATATTTGAGTTACGTATTTTGATTTTCGATTGTTAATGTTACCTTCAAAATCATTGTTGCGAGTGCCAATATGGCAGTATTAAAAGCCAAATTCTTGAACTCGTGCGGCATCCTGTGTCAGTTTACTGAGGTAGCCAAAACCCAGTTGTTTGTATTGCCTGCGCTTGGCGGTGTCGCAGTGGGTAACTGCACTCAAGGGAGTCTGTTTGAAGTCGGATATGTGACCATTGAGGCGTATACGACGGATGGTGATGTGGCGTCTGCGGCCAATAAAAGTGGGATAATTAATTAATTCATAAAAGGTGATGATTCATGGGCTGATTGGCAATATGATCGGATTGGTCAAGAACACTTGCAATCTGATACAGTTTGCAGACACAACGTTTTTAAAGGGCGAATTCGGGACGGTGCATTTGGGTGGGTTTTATCTGATTTGTGGAGTGGAACAGTCTACATTGGCTATGATTAGCGATAAGGCAACATTTGGTGTTTTTCAATCAACTCCGTGCTGCAATAAAAACGAATTGTTTATAATTGGACATTTTCTGTATCACCAATCTGTCAGGACTGAAGTTTAAGGCGCGTGGAATCGACAGTGTATGTGGCACAATTCTCGTCAACCCAACATTAGATTGAAAAGTCTGGCACGTGCCAGGCGTTGTTTGGTTTTGAGGCATTGAAGATTGAAAAGAATGGTCCGTCACCTTTGCGAGACTTGATCGAACGGGTTAGGCTTAGAATGCGCTTGTTGGTGTGAATGAAGGCGGTGTGATGAAAGCAGGGGCAGAGGTATTATATGAGTTTTGTTAGGTTGGTCTTGGGTGGCTTCGTAATCTTAGGCGTTATTTATATCCTCGTAATGGTGTATTCACGGTCGGTGAGGCGTGAAAAGCTGGAAGACTGGTGGGACGATGAACCCGTAGAGGGAATGAGCCGAGACGAATATATTGCTGATGGGATGGAAATATATGAAAGTGGGCTGCGGAAGCGGTTAATCTTACTTATCTTTATAATTCCGCCAATCGCTATCTGTACTATTATTTATTTTGTTAACTGAAAGCAGACACAATGCGCAATATCCGTCGATTTTTCCGTATTATACTGTTCTTGATCGTTGCATCATGGCTGCATTATGTGATGCCGCAGCAGGACACAGTTCGAATGACAGGTATTGCTGACCGGAATGAAACATTGTCAAATTTACAAAGAATATTTTTTGCTCAGGTTGATAGTGGCACGACCGAGGGCACCTTTCGTGACTTACGCCTCATCAATACGCAAAAACAGCGGACCTATCTTTTTGGTCTGATGCACCGAGGCAGTGAGGAGACGATGGTCTATCGCAATGAAGATACAGGTTGGATTTATCCACCATATTTCAAATTTGATAGTTCCAACCTTGAGGCGGAGGCGGAGGATATGCTTTCCACATCTGAGTCACCAAGATGGATTGTTATCACACATTACGGTTGGCGGAATGAGTGGCTGTCCATTTATCCTAACGCAGTCTCAATTCGCCTCGCTCCAAGTGACGATTTTCGTCCATTCCCTTGGTTAAACTTGATTATCTTTATCTTCTTGATTGGTGGATTATTGTTCTTACGCACTGCTTGGAGGCAATTTTGTGAGCGTACTGTCGACCAGCTAGCTGATAAGGTCGGGGATCAAATGGACCATGTGAATGCCAACCTGTTAGAACGTAAGGGCCGCGTTTTTCGCTGGTTTGGCAAGTGGCGTAAAAAATAAAGAGTGTTTATGAAGCGGCAAGTGTCGAAGCTCCCGTCTTGTGGATTTGCCCTTGAATGCTTTTAAGGCAAATAAAGCTGCTATTCTCCATAGGGAATCCATATTGTCTTGATCTCGGTAGATTGGGCGCGCCATACTGAAGACGGCCACGCGCGCGTAGTAGCATAGTTGACCCATGTGCGTTTGAGGTTGGATGCCGATTTGACTTCGATGACCTTGGACACATTGGAGGTGGAAAACGACCAAACAGAGTCTACGTTGCAGTGCGTAGCCATGTGTGGTGCAAGTTCGGAATGGCTGCCAGTTAGTATATTTGCGACGCCTGCGGGCATGTCAGATGTCTCCAACACTTGGTAAAAATCCGTTGCGGCTAGTGGGAAAGGCTGCGACGAAACAGCTGTGATGCGATTGCCCATGGCGAGTGCAGGGGCCATGGGTTCAATCAGCCCCATTAGGGGACGGGCATCGTCAGTTAGAATGGCTACATTACCAACTGGTTCGGGCATGCCAAGTGCAACACCACGGATTGGGACACCGTTAGCGGCACCATCGTTTTTGTCGGCCCAAGCAGCCCATATGAACAGCCATGTTATAGCGTCGTCAACCTCTTTGCCGCCAGTGTTTCCACCCGTCAATTGGTTGATACGCGTTGCAAATTCGTCCGAGCGGGCTGATAAATTCTCGCCTACATAATAGAGAATCTGTGCTCGCAGGTGACCTGTGGATGTCGACCAGCCTTTGGCTGCTGTGTTTGCTTCAACCGCGTTGCGAAGGTCTTTGCGATTAGCCATGCTCGCGTGGCCCAGCAACTTGCCAGATTTATCAAAGATTGGTTGAGTGTAACCGTTGTCGGGGCGCGTCTGTTTGCCATTGATATAGAGCTTAGCTGTGCGATCAAGTGGGCTTGCAGGCGTACCGTCTTGGTTGGGATAAGGGGTCGGTGCAGTAGTTTTGAAAGCTTTGCCTTTAGGTTTAGTATACCCCGCTAGTCCATCCCAGCCACCTTCGCGGCCAAAGCCACTTTCGCGAACTCCACCGAAACCAGCCGCTGCGTCCATCAGGTTGGTGGCGTTGATCCAAACGATACCAGCGACTAATTTAGGGGCAATATCAAGTGCAAGATTGATGTTTTCCGTCCATACCGACGCGGCGAGCCCATATCGGGTATTATTAGCGATTTCGATTGCTTCGGAGGGTGTGCGGAATGTGCAGGCCACCAATACAGGGCCAAAGATTTCTTCCTGCATCAGTATGTCAGATGGGGCCATCCCTGTAATTAGGGTTGGTGGATAAAAACAACCTTCAGGCGCAGCGCATTGGTAAGTTTCACCAGAGGTGTTGTCGTCCACCATCGCTTTGATCTGCGCTAGTTGCACAGGGTCCACAATGGCACCGATGTCGATGCATTTGTCCATTGGATCACCAATGCGCAGTCCGTCCATGCGTGTTCTTAGTTTGGCATAAAATTGATGAGCGATGCCTTCTTGTACCAACAAACGAGAACCTGCGCAGCAGACTTGGCCGCTGTTTAACCAGATTGCGTCAACCAATCCTTCAACAGCTGAATCAATGTCGGCATCTTCAAACACGATGTACGGAGATTTGCCGCCTAACTCTAATGTCAGAGCCTTGCCGGATCCAGCTGTCTGTTCGCGAATTTTACGGCCTACGGCTGTAGAGCCTGTGAAGGCAATTTTATCAACGTCAGCATTGACTAGGGCTGCTCCAGTTTCACCGTCACCAGTGATTATATTGACAACGCCAGGGGGGACGCCTGCAGCTGTGCAAATCTCGCAAAAATACATCGCGGACAACGATGTGTATTCGGCTGGTTTCAACACAACAGTATTGCCCATGGCTAGCGCTGGTGCAATTTTCCATGCCAGCATCAGAAGTGGGAAATTCCATGGGATGATTTGCCCGCACACGCCTAAAGGCTCGACGTCAGGCATTTCATCAGCCATCAACTGTGCGAACCCAGCATGGTGGTAGAAATGGCGTATCGCCAACGGGATATCGATGTCTCGACTTTCGCGGATTGGTTTGCCGTTGTCGAGAGTTTCGATAACAGCCAAAAGTCGCGCATTCTTTTGCATCTGACGCGCAATACCATAAAGTACGCGGGCACGCATGGCACCATCCTTTGCCCATCTGGGTTGGGCTTTGCGGGCGGCTGCCACGGCCTTGGTAACTTCTTCTGTGGTGCCCTTGGTGACGCCTGCAAGCTTGTCGCCCGTTGCTGGGTTTTTGGATGGAAAATCATCCCTAACTGCGTCCCATTTACCATTGATAAAATGGCCTGCAATACCGCCATGATCCGCCAACCATAAAAGTGCCTCAACCGCGCTTTCTGGGGCAGGGCCATATTCCATGGTCTCGAAAATGTCTTTGATGGTCATGTGCTGCTCCCAGCTTCATCTCGGCCAATACAATTCATAATCCAGCCCTATCCAATCGCGTGACGCCAGCCAGCGGAATAGCCGCCAGTGACGTGGTGTTCAAGCTGCCGTTCAATGTCGCCCAGCAAAGATGACGCGCCAAAGCGGAACAGTTCAGGTTGCAGCCAGCGATCCCCAAGTTCGTCTTTGATCATGGACAGATACACCAAGGCATCCTTGGCTTTGCTGATGCCGCCCGCAGGTTTATAGCCGATCCGAATGCCAGTGCGTTCGTGGTATTCGCGAATCGTGCGGATCATTGTCAGTGTTACGGGAAGCGTTGCGTTAACGCCCTCTTTGCCCGTCGATGTTTTGATGAAATCTGCACCAGCCATCATGCATACAACGGATGCTCGGGCGACGTTGCGCAACGACCCCAGTTCGCCAGTCGCAAGGATCGCCTTGACGTGGGCCTGTCCGCAGGCGGCGCGCATTTCGGTCATTTCATCGTACAGTGCCTGCCAGTTGCCTTGTAAAACGTGACGGCGAGTGATGACGATGTCGATCTCTTTTGCGCCAGCGTTAACACTTTCGCCGATTTCGGCGATGCGTAACTTAAAAGGCGATAAGCCCGCTGGAAATCCGGTCGACACGGCGGCGACGGGGATATTTGTGCCGCGCAGGGCGTCCACGGCTGTTTGGACCATGTCGTGGTACACGCAGATAGCACCTGTGGTCAGGCCTTCCATTCCGAGTGCCTTGAGCAGGTCCGGGCGAACCGGTTGGCGTGCTTTGGCACATAGCCTGCGCACACGTCCTTCGGTGTCATCCCCAGACAGCGTCGTTAGGTCCATTAGGCTGATAGCTTTGCATAGCCATGCCGCCTGATAGTCTTTTTTGATGGATCGACGCCCAGGCAGGGTCGCGGCGCGACGTTCAATGGCTGAGGTGTTCGCCTGAATGGACTTAACCCACGATAAATCCAAAGCAATCCCGCCATTGCGCGGTTCTTGAATTGTTAGAAGATGGCTCTTTGTGGGGTCGATAGTTTGCATCGCTCGCACCGTGTTAGGAACTAAAACTGTGCCACGTGAGGGTCGCATTGGCAAGCGACGACGTAGCGAAAAGGCGCACACTAGGGTCGTGGTTGTATTAGGTCTTGTTGGCGTGCGCGGCGATAGCGTTGGGGTGTTTCACCATGTGCCGACAGGAACAGTTTGTGAAAGTGTGACAGGTTTGGCAGCCCGCAATCTGTCGCAATTTCGGCCAGCGCGTCGGACGTTCCAGTGAGGCGTCGGGCTGCATAGTCCATCCGTTGCGTGTTGATATAATCCGATGGCGTTATTCCAAGAAATTGGCGCATGGTGCGTGACACATGCGGGTGCGCACGACCCGTTGCGGTGACGAAACCAGCGGCACCGTTGCGAAACACATCGACGTTGCGCGCGGCGGAACAGGCGGCGATTAACCAGTCGGGTGCATCCGGCGACACGCCTTCGGGTGGGCGATCCAGCGCCACGAGAAGTGGCATCAAAAACGCCTCAAGATACAGCTTTCGTCGCGGGCTGCGTTCCAGTTGCAGGGCCGCCTGATTGAGCGTCACAAGCTGGCGCATATCGCGGTGCGCGACCAAAGGTGTGGTGTTGTCGCCCCAAAAGGCGACCCCTGACAGATCATCGTGGCGACTGCCAATCGACGCGATAATGCCCGGACTAATGGCGAGGGAAACGACCATCGCAGCGTCCCCGCGGCCTTGCAGACCATGCAGTTGATTTGGTGAAATAAACAATAAATCGCCCTCGCTCAGGTTGCGTTTACTGCCCGTCTGATGCAGGCGCACGTTGCCATTTTGCACCCAGACAAGTTCATAAAAGTCTTGGCTGTGCAGCAGCGGCGGGCGGCGGGTGTCAAGTTCGGCACGGCTGAGCACAAAGGCGTCAAGCGAGCCGAATGCGTCGCTGGCAGAAAGGGTAATGTGATTCATGGCATCAAAATACCATGCTCCGGGGTGGATTGCACGATGGATTGCATTTGGCCTGATATAGGCGATTGGCTGCACATCTGACCCGTGACAATGCCTACGCTGCGCGGTAGTCAGTAGGCGAAATAACGAGGTGCAGACATGCCATTCGACCGTTCCATCAAAATTGCGCCGTCCATCCTATCGGCAGACTTCGCCAACCTTGGCGCTGAAATTCAAGCGATTGAAGCGCAAGGTGCCGATTGGATTCACGTCGACCCGATGGACGGTCATTTCGTGCCTAACCTAACAATCGGGCCAAACGTCGTGGCGGCAATTCGCCCTCACGTAAAAACGTTTATGGACGTGCATTTGATGATTTCACCCGCTGATCCCTACATTGGTGCGTTCGCCAAAGCTGGCAGTGATATGATCACGGTTCATGCTGAAGCAGGGCCACATTTGCATCGCTCGCTTCAATCGGTCCGCGCCGAAGGCAAGCTGGCAGGCGTCGCGTTGAATATGACAACGCCGTTGGATCATGTGGTCGATATTCTAGATGACATCGATATGATCTTGATTATGACAATCAATCCAGGTTTTGGTGGGCAGAAGTTTACCCACGCGATGATCGATAAAGTGGCCCGTTGCCGCGCGATGATCGGGGAGCGGCCAATTCATATCCAGGTCGATGGTGGCATTGATCCGACGACAGCCCCCTTGGTCGCAAAGGCCGGCGCCAATGTTTTGGTTGCTGGATCGGCGGTCTTTCGCGGTGGGTCCGTCGCGCAGCCTGATATTTATGGCGACAACATTTGCGCAATCCGCGACGCGGCGCAGGGCGCGCTTTAGGCGCAGCCCTAGCAATCATTGTGTGTGCTGTTATTTAGGGGTTCATGCCCTTTTGGATCAGAAAAGATGGCAGCTGTTTTTTTTCTGTATTGGTATCTGATGCGGTCCTTGCGGCACTTGCCATTGCTTTGATCCCTTCGACACCACTTTCGCCCAATGGCACTGTTGCGAACGGCCCGCCAAGATACATTTGCGCGCGATCTGACGGGTCGGCGGGTGGCGCAGATGCGAGCAGGCTGTCGGCCCAGTTTTCGGCGTTGTCTTTTGGCCGGAACCCCAAGAATGTCGCCTTGGCGTTGTTAACGGGTGCACGGTCATTGTTGGAGATACCAAATACAACCGTGAAGCCTGTGGTGGTAGCGGTCACAGCGCGATTGACCAATTGGCGCAGATCATCAAAGCTGAGCCAAGTGCGCAAAGCCCGCGCATTTTGTGGCACTTTGGTGCAAGAAAAAATGCGCAGATGCACAGATTCCATGCCGCGTTTGGCCCAGTACAATCTGCCTAGGTCTTCGGCGAAACATTTGGCTAGCCCGTAAAACGTATCCGGTGCGTGGTCTGCATCTACATCAATTCCAGCGGCGTTTTCGTGCATGCCAACCGCATGGACTGAGGATGCATAGATGACCCGCTGAACGCCGTGGCGATGGCCTGCTTCCCAGACGTTGTAGGACGACATAAAATTCGGGCCGAGCAGGTCTTCGAACGGGCGTTCATCGGGGATGGATGCGAAATGGACGGCCATATTGGCACCCTCCATCAACGGCAGGACCTCATCGAATTTTGCGCAATCGGCCTGCACGAAAACCTCGTTTTCCAACAAGGTCTTGGGGGCGTCCGCGATGTCGACTGACACCAATTGATCTGTGAGTGCGGCAAGTGTGGCGCGGATTTCCATTCCCAAGGCCCCACAGGCCCCCGTGAGGACGATTTTCTTGTGCAGTTTGGCCATGAGGCGTCCTTTGATTTCCGACCTGTACGGTCGTCCGTCAGGGGCGGAACGTCAAGGTGGGTCAATTCAGTATCATGAACGCTACCCGGATTTCCGTGGCTTGTGCAGTGGTCAAAAAGGTGGGTTTATGGATGTTTTGAGTGTCCGTTGTGCTGGTTTTCTCACAAACCTCGTGGACAAGATGAACGAAAACAGAAATCTTGATGCTGATATGGGGAGCCTATTTAATGCTGATTTTCAGTTATACTGTTGTAATAAATGATATTTATGCATAAAACGGTACACAATTATATAATAAACGGTACACAATGATAGCATCTTACCTTAAGAAGACTTCTGTTCGTGGCAATTACAGCTTTAGAAGACGAGTACCTCAGAAGCTAAAATTCCTGTGGGGATTGTCTGAAGTTAAGGTTGCTTTTAAGACAAAG
>JBLILC010000002.1:0-69480 GCA_047635635.1 Octadecabacter sp.
CTACTTCGTCAGTCCACAAGCAGAATACCAGAAATTACATCTTTATCTGGTATCTAAGCCAACACGGTCATTGGAATAATATTTGTTAATGCCCGCGTAAAAGACGGCACATCCGTACTACGGGTCTCAGTAATTGATTGTGTAAATATTACATGATTTTCTTGTGCAATTCCGGACAGCGGCTCAGCTTAGTATGAAACAAAGATGGGGGGATGTCGTTCGTATCACGCCACAGTATTCAGTACTTTCAATACGAATACGCGCAGCAGATATTGAATAACATTGGCTCTAAAGGCATGTCTTGAAAATGAAATATATTATGCCCATCACTCTCGCAATCTTAGTGGTATCGTCGATGGCACAGGCTGCGTGTTTTGTCGATTATAAAGCCAAGCGTGACGACCCGCTTCGGTTGCACTATGGTGTCGCTGAGATCATGGGGTCGTGTTTGTTAGAAGACGCGCTTGTTGAACTTACGTTGCGCCTTGCTTCTGAAGAGTGGCAGCTATTGAACATATTGAGCGTTTTTAATGACGACGGACTTGGGAAGAGACAAGCCAATGCAGGCGAAAACTACCTCCGCTTTTGAATCACGCCAGATGGGCAACAAAGTTGTCGTCAGCGGGATTGCAGCGATCGTTGTGATATTAGCAACAGTGGCGACTTTGTTGTTCTTAAACCTTCCAGATGCCAACGCATTTAACGCGCGAGTAGAACAGCTTTTTGTCGAAAATACGTTGCTGACTGGCCAATCCGAAATTAAGCTGCTGGAGATTCTGGCGCAGTCAGGCACCGCGTTTTCTGCGACCTTGGACAACTACCGATTTGTCATCTTTGTATTGCTGGTCTTTGCGACAGCTTTATTAATTGCGTCCGTGATGTTCCTCGTAATGTTGATAACGATGAACCGATGGATGGAGAAAATCGAACGTAAGGGAATAGAGGTGAACTCACTGCTGATCTCACGCGATCAAAATATGGTTTACCTCAACGATTTTGAATTTAAACTTACTGATGCGGCGATTGAAACCCTGAGTGTTCTTGCTGAAGCACGCATGGACGGTGAAGTTTTGTCTGGTGCTCAAATCGAAGGTGTCATCTCAGGCCGGCCGTCATCAGACTGCGAAGAAGCTGCCGGTGCCACACGGATAAAGCGGTTGCGCGACACCTTGGGAAACCAAATGATGTCTGAGTTGTTGGTGCGCAACATCGCGCGGCGTGGCTACATGCTTGCGATTGATAAAGACGTAATTCGCATAGTGTGACGTAACTTAAAATGATTTGGGGAATTTTCTGGAATAAAGTTTTCGATTAAATGTAAATTGTTCAGAAGTATTCCCGCAAAGCTAGGTCAATTCAGTCAAAATATAACTGAGAATTTTGAAAAAGAATGATGGCAACCATTATCCAACTTCTGTGTACCATCTTGGTAGCGTGAGTGTTTGCATATGGAGGTTGTAATATATACCGACCAAATGTATCTGCAGTTGACGTCAATTTTCTGTACTAAACTGTGGGCCCTTAGCTCAGCTGGATAGAGCGATCCCCTCCTAAGGGATAGGCCGGAAGTTCGAATCTTCCAGGGCTCACCATGTCACATTACGATGCCAATGAGGCATAAGCTTACGAACACCTGCAAAGAAAATTTTTACTACTTTTAAGTATTTTAAAGCACAAAGCGGAGTGATTTGAGCAAAAGCATGGATTAGCTGTTATCGATTTAAACTTATTAGACACAATAAGACTAATGTGATTCAGGGTTAGAAATCTCTGCGTAACTAAAGCCTGCTAAGATTTTGGTTGGGTTGTGTGAATAACTTGACATTTACACTTTTGTTTCCTTAAAAAATATTATTTTTTGTAGTTAAATTCTCACTCTATCGTTGATGATATGAAGAAGTTTTTGTCAGACGCGGCGGTATTGGCTTGGGTATTTTAGGCGGAATAGTATACAAGAGCGCAGTAAGAGTACCAACATACACCACATAAATTTTGGACCACTCTTATTTATGTAGGCCAACAAATCATCCCAAAGCCACCGCGCTGATCATTGCCTTTTCTGATTTTCCAGTTGACCAGAACGTTGACACCGCAACCTTGGTGAATGGGTTACTGTTCTTTTACCTTTTTAGTGCGTGCTATCATTTGGGTTTTCAAATTTGTGCGCCCTGCAGTCTTGTGCAGGCCAAGATGCAAAATCTTATCGCGTATTCGTAATTTCTGGGACATAAGTTTGCAACTAGCTTGTTCATCTCAGTTGTTTCAATGATTGCAGAAAAACTAGTTATTGTAATGTTGGCCTCCCCGGTGTGCCTCGTACAAGCGGAACAAAGTAGGGCAGTTTAAATGCTAGAACTTGCACCATACTTCATTATAATTAAGTTCGTGACTTGCCAAGCTTTGAACTATGAGCGCCACTGGTGGAATGCTAGCAGCGACTTTTTTTGATTGGTTAGATGCAGGAATTTTTCAATCATCACGGCTCCAACCTAGGTCGCTGTCATCACAGGGGATAACATTACAGGTTACGTAAGTGGGTTCTGTCGCAAATTTTGGCAACGCTTAAAAAAACTAGAATTTTGTTCTTCGACTGACACATCTGGACATCAAGTTCCCCAAAATTTCCCCTTGTGTCGCAGAAATTTTGGATAATTACGCATTCCAGAATCCTAAGCATAGGTCTGTGTAGAACAAAGTTTTTCAAGAAAAAACTGTGCAAAAGCACCTATGATGTCGGTCAAACAACAAAATTATGATGATTTTTGAGAAAATAAAATGAAATCAGCAAACCAGTAACTGGTAGTTAAAGTAATTAAATTTGCTACTTTTTTGTCATGTTATTTTTGTTAAAATAAATAACCTGCGTGTCCCATAGACGTCACTTGTAGTTTTGACAGGTGTGTTGAGTGTTGGTATTTGCCAGTATGAAAATTGCCTGCAATCTTGTATCAGGTTTGATCCTTTTGTATTCAGGACAAGCAATTGTCTGGGCCTATGTCGAACTCTACATAGGAGAGGCTGGATCTATTTTCAAAATGGGTAACTGTACTGCGATTTTGAAAAATTGATGAAAAATAACTTATTTTTTCAAATTGAAAAGTTCATTCTGTTACAAGTTACTACCTACTTTGATTTTCGCTTTTCTAACTGTTGTGATGTGACCTTTTCAGTCAGTTACGACACTGATACCTAAAAAGTAATTTGATTAGTTGCCGAATGTCATATCAATGAATTTTGTAATGGAGGTCATCGATCTCTGCCAGATATTGAACTAAATAATTTTAACGGCGCGGTATTTATTTTTTGTTGTAGAGTTATGGGTGAACGGCATTGACGAAGTACGCCTCAAAGAGTTGAAAAAAGGTGTTTTGTGGCCTGGAATGCGCTTAAGATGTCTTACATTAAAGTCCTTTCCTGCATCGTGTCGTCGAAATTAAAGGTGGATTTTCCGCGGGAGTGAGTAAATGATTGATGCACTAATTATTGGTGGTGGTCCGGCAGGGCTGATGGCTGCAGAAGTACTTTCAGCGGCGGGAAATAGTGTCATTATTACCGAAGCGATGCCGACCGTTGGGCGTAAGTTCCTAATGGCTGGTAAGTCAGGTTTAAATCTTACTAAGGCAGAAGATTTTGTTGCATTTCAAGCTGCATATGGCGCGTCAAAAGCGCCCTTAAAACCTATCCTATGCGAGTTTGGTCCAACGGACGTAACCGCATGGGTGGAAGGCTTGGGGCAAACGGTCTTCACTGGTAGTACAGGTCGCGTTTTTCCTATGAAGATGAAGTCATCACCAGTTCTGAGGGCATGGCTTGCACGGCTGAATGACCAGGGCGTCACTGTCCAGACGCGCTGGCGTTGGATGGGTTGGGCCAAAGACGAAACAGGCGATGTGGCAACGTTTAATACACCAGATGGCACCGCAACGATTTCTGCGAAAACCACAATACTTGCGATGGGTGGTGCGAGCTGGAAGCGGTTGGGGTCAGACGGGCAGTGGGCAGGGCATTTACTGGATGCCGTTGCGCCATTCCAACCTGCTAACGTAGGCTTTAGCATTCTGTGGTCAAATCATATGACGCAGCATTTTGGATCTGCCGTGAAGGGGTGTAAAATGACTGCAGGTGACCTGACTTCACGGGGGGAATTTGTGGTTACAGCTAAAGGTATAGAGGGTGGTGGTATCTACACCGTATCAGCAGCGATCCGCGACGGCGCGCCGATGATATTGGATTTGTTGCCCGACATGTCAGTTGAAGACATTACTGCGAAATTGCGCGGCTCTACAGGTAAACAATCCACAGCAAATACTTTGCGTAAGTTGTTAAAGTTAAGCCCAATAAAACGTGCGTTATTAAATGAATTTGGCAACGATAGTGATCGCTCCCTACCTGAAAAAATCAAATCACTGTCATTTCCTCCCTTGAAACCGCGCCCCCTTGACGAGGCGATATCAACTGCTGGTGGTGTGCGGTTTGACGCACTAACTGACGACTTGATGCTAAAATCCCGAGTTGGGGTCTATTGCGTTGGTGAAATGCTGGATTGGGAGGCTCCAACAGGCGGTTATTTGATTACCGCATGTCTTGCAACGGGCCGTTATGCGGGACTTGCAGCCGCACATTGGCTTCGAACGACCAAGCCTTAGATATTTTTAAACGTCAGAATAATCACGGTACTAATCGACAGAGTTTCTTTAACTGTCTGTTGCAAATGTTTTTGGTGTGCATTGTTAACTTTGGCAATAGCGCACGGTTGGTCTGTGTTGAGGTGACATCAACCGGCTGCATTGCCACAACTTTTTGCTTGAAGACTTATCCAAGGCATTTTTGATCGCATTGACAACGCTCCTCAATTGAAAATGATGAATGTTCTAGATGTTAACTATTTGGTGTGATGCAGCCGGAGACCGGCACTTGCCGACGGATATTTATAATAGCCGCTGTGGGATTGCTTGCAGCAACACGTGAATGCTTGGCATAAGATCATCAGTCATATGGGCAAAATTGCGGTTCATATTGCCGTGATTGTAAATGTTGATTGAGCTCACCTTTGCACTCCCTTCAACCAGAGCTGGAATAAACTTCAAGCTGAGTGCGCTGCGCATATCAGTAGTTTCGGGTTTGAACGTGACGCCTAGGCTCAAGACCCATTAAATTACTTGATGATAGTATGCCTCAGTCACCAAATGCTCTAAGGTTGGTGGACTGTGAGAGCTCTCTTTATTGACTGAGTAAAGTGCAGTTGGATTGGCTTGCGCCTTAATTCTCCAAAGAGCCGAGGCCGTGGATATGTAGAGGACCGCCGAGTTTGGGAGTGTTATTATCGTTAACCCCAACGGGATAAATGGTGGTTTGTTCTGCGGGCTCAATGTAACGTGGGCCTGCATAACTGTTGGAATACTAAATTAGATGACCATCAGATATAGTTATAAAATGCGACGTATCCGTATTGAGCGTGTGTTTGGCGAGACTAAAGACAGCATCGCTGTACGCTATGACAGTATCCTAATTGGGTTTCTGTCAGCTATTATGCTCTCTGCAGACAGTATATTTTAGTTATGAAAGCTAAAAGCTGACAAAAATTTGATCGCATATTCATCATATAGGAATCAAGCACACCTATGAAAATTTTTCACTTTATTTTGCTTCTGGAAAAGATACATAAATTTTCATAACGTAAAAGCTTAAATGTATTTACACTAACAGGCGACATGATTGTAACTAAAAAATTAAACTGTAGCCGAAACTACAACAGCTTTTACTCCATCGAGTGGAGTGTGAATTGCGGGCGCCCAATTTTAGGCTTTGGCTCCATCATTGCAATGAGGGCAACTGGCTCACCTCGTCGTTAAAACTAAGATCGACCACGACCCATCATAGCTAGACGTATAAACATGCGTTCCACCAACGCACGGTCAGGGGCGGTATTTTGGGACCGCAACGTCAGGTCTGCGTCAGTAATCGTGCCAATTGCGCGTTCCAGCTTAAAGCGTCCCCACATGCTGGCCTGACGTACAATTCGGTCACGGCGTGGCCCAAATACTGGCGGACGGAGACGACCAATGCCGGCTGATGGCCCACCTGGATCAGATGCCACAATGTGCAATTGCCGAAAGTGGCGCATCGCTCCAATGCATAGTGCCACGGGTTGGGTGCCTTGGGCGTACAAACGACTTAGGATTGGGCCAATCTCAGTCGCCTTGAGATCCGCTACGACGTTCAAAATATCATCAAGACCGGCTTCGTTGGACAGGGGCGCGCAGGCTTCAACATCTGTGACAGTCACCTCCGACGTTTCACTTGCCATATAAAGGCGGAGTTTTTCAATGGTCTGACGCAAGTCGCCCGGTGCCATCTCACGCGATAGAGAAGTGATTAGATCCATCCCATCGCGTTCAATACTATGAAGACCTGCGTCCTGCAGAGCGGTTTCAACCTCGTCGCGCGTGGGCGGGTCATCATAAATGCCAGCAGCATAAGCGGACGGATGGCTTTCAAAAAGTTTGCGTAAGGACGATTTTGCGGTTAGTTGGCCTGCCGTCACAACGATCTGTGCGTCCCCAGCAACCCAATTTTTCAGCGCAGGAATTATTGCCTTTGCCGCCACATCGGTAACTTCTTCAACGAAAACTACACGCGGCCCAGGAAAAAATCCCAGCGACTTGATAGAGTCGCAGAGCAGTGACGGATCCTTGCGCAGATCTGCTCCCGACATCCGTGTCAGCCGCATTTCTTCGTCACCTTTGGGTCCGATAAGTATTTTGATCACATCTTGGCGTTTCAGCGCGACCCGCATCAGGTCACCGCCGTATATTAATATACCCGCACCATTAGGGTCAGGTTTTTTGAAATATGAACTTGCGTCACGAACAGACAGCTTCATTGGCTAACGGTCCGTAGACGTGACAATGATGTCTGTCACGATCAAATCTGCAAGGGCTACTGCCAAGCGGTTCCGCGCGTCGTCTTGTGCTTCGCGCGTGGCAACAATCGTGCCAAAAGCGGAATAGGCCGTGAATGTCTGCGCGATGCCCGACGCGAGTGGCGTATTATCTCCTGCTTCTGTTAGTATCCAATTCGCCTTTCCTGGCAAGTTGAAACGGTTTATGTCTTGTGCAGAACTTATAACAATTGCTTCTTCTTGTATCTCAAGCTGCACAGTGAGCAAATAATCTCCGCGTTCAACGCGGCCCAATCTATCTTCAAGCCGCGAACGCAGACGAAAGCCTTCGGGGGTGTTGGGTGCGCGGTAAGCGATACGGCCTCGCAAAGTGCTGGTGGCTCCGCCAGTGCCATAGACGGGTGTAAACTCGCAGCCTGCAAAGAGTACTAAGACGGGTAGGGCTGCAAGGCGTGTTAGAAAAGCGCGTCTGTTAGATGACAACATTGATGATCCGGCCTGGTACAACAATCAGTTTTTTGGGCTGTCCACCCTCCAAAGCCTTAATCACAGCTTCATTTGTGAGCGCGAGCTTTTCAATCTCTTCCTTGCTCATATCTTTCGGCACGGCAATTTCTGACCTACGTTTGCCGTTGATCTGAATAGGGAGCGTTATCGTGTCCTCAATCATCATAGTTTCAATCGCAACGGGCCAAGGGGCGTTGGCTATTAATGCGTTTTCACCCAACATGTCCCAGATATCTTCGGCCAAGTGTGGCGTCATCGGGGACATAAGCTGTGCGAGGGTTTTTATTGCTGTACGTTTTGCGTCGCCGCCCGCCTTGGATTTGGCAATCGCGTTGGTGAACCCATATAGTTTGGCGATCGAGGCGTTGAAGCCAAAGGATTCCACGCCCTGCGTGACTTCGAAGATCGCCTTGTGCATGTCGCGTAGCAGTGGTTCATCTTGTTCGTTTGCGGCGTCTGTGTTTTTTACTATATCACAAGCGATGCGATGTACTCTGGACAGGTGTTTGAACGTCGCTTCTGCGCCGGATGCTGTCCATTCAACGTCACGTTCAGGGGGGGAATCGGATAGGACGAACCAGCGTGCAGTGTCCGCTCCGTATTGATTAATAATCGCAACAGGATCGACGACGTTATTCTTGGATTTCGACATTTTGGCAGAAGGGATGATGTCGACTCGTGTGCCATCTTTCAGGAAACCTCCACCGTCACGCAAGTCCACCTCTTCTGGGTAATGATAGATGGGACGGCCGTCTGAAGTTACAGTTTTGAAGATTGCATGCGTAACCATTCCTTGGGTGAACAACGCATTAAACGGTTCTATTGCGGACGCGGGTAAATGGCCAGTCTTGTGCATCGCACGTGCAAAGAAACGCGAGTACAGAAGGTGCAAAATCGCGTGTTCGATACCGCCGATGTATTGATCAACGTTCATCCAATAAGCTGCGTCAGCAGCTTCTGTAGGCGTTTTTGTGTGAGGAGCGGTGAAGCGGGCGAAGTACCAGCTGGAATCCACAAATGTATCCATCGTGTCAGTTTCACGCAGCGCAGCTTTACCGCAGGCGGGGCAAGGCGTGTTGCGCCATGTCGGGTGGCGATCAAGTGGGTTTCCGGGAATTTCGAAGCTGACATCATAGGGCAGTTCAATCGGTAAGTTTTCCTTCTTTTCGGGAACAACACCGCAGGAATTGCAATGCACTACTGGAATTGGCGCACCCCAGTAGCGTTGGCGTGACAGGCCCCAATCGCGAAGGCGGAATTTGGTGACGCCCATGCCAACGCCGTTGGCTTCGCAGAAGTCGATAGCCTTATTTATGGCGTCTGCTCCATTTGTGGCGGGGCTCCACGCAAACGGCTCAACCCAGTGAACCATGTCAGTTTTGGTGGGCACGAAGGCTTCAGTTAACTCGCGTTCGCTGTCTTCGGACGGGAGGAATGTCGGGATGATTGGTAGGCCGTATTTTTTAGCGAAGTCAAAGTCACGCTGGTCGTGTGCGGGGCAGCCAAAAATTGCGCCAGTTCCGTAATCCATCATGACAAAATTGGCAACGTAGACAGGCAGTTCCCATGATTTGTCGAATGGGTGGTGGACGCGCAGTCCTGTATCAAAACCCATCTTTTCAGCCTTTTCTAAGGCCTCGGCGGTCGTGCTACCTTTGCGGCATTTGGCGTTGAAGGCGCTGAGATTGGCGTTGTTATGTTCCAGTTCTTTTGCGAGCGGATGATCTGGTGAGATGCCAACAAAGGACGCACCCATCAACGTGTCTGGTCGGGTTGTGTAAGCATCAACACGACTATGTTTACCAACACCTTCAACAAGGGAAAATGAAAATTGCAATCCCCGTGATTTACCGATCCAGTTGGCTTGCATTAGCTTTACTTTTGCGGGCCAGTTATCCAAACCGTCAAGCGCTTCTAGAAGTTCATCGGCATAGTCTGAAATCTTAAAAAACCATTGTGTCAGATCTTTGCGTTCAACCTCAGCACCTGACCGCCAGCCTTTGCCGTCAATGACCTGTTCGTTGGCCAGCACAGTCATGTCGACTGGGTCCCAGTTTACTGTCGCATTTTTACGATCAATCATACCAGTGTCTAACATATCGATGAACAGTGACTGTTGTTGACCGTAGTATTCGGGGTCGCAAGTTGCGAACATGCGGGACCAGTCAATACCGAGGCCAAGTGGTTTCATTTGTGCGACCATGTCTTCGATGTTTTGGTAGGTGTAATCCTTGGGGTGGATGCCTGTTTGCATCGCTGCGTTTTCAGCGGGCATTCCAAAAGCATCAAAGCCCATGGGGTGCAGCACGTTGTGGCCTGTTGCCAGTTTGTAGCGCGCGATCACATCGCCCATAGTGTAGTTTCGCACGTGGCCGATGTGGATGCGTCCTGACGGATAAGGGAACATTTCAAGGACGTAGTATTTGGGCTTGTCTTCGCTGCGTGTGGCTTTGAATGTCTCCGCTTTGTCCCAAGCGGCCTGCCATCTGGCTTCGATTTTTGATGGGGTGTAGGAAGTCATTTTTTCGTCCTTGAAAAGCAAACGCCGGGTGCTGGACCCGGCGTTGAAATACTATGGGTTTTGGTGCAGTTTTTCAGCGTCAGTTTTTATAGAGCGCCGTCTGCAATGCGCAACTGGCGAGCGCGCGATAGAATAGCGTCTTCAATGGCGCGGGTAGTTTCCGCGGCAGCGGGGCCAGAGCGAGTGAGCAGGGCGACATTTAAAGATCGTGCATCAAGTGCTGGATCAGTGATGAATATTGTCGCGCGGTAACTGCGGCTGCCACCAGGTGGCGTTCCGTAGCCCATGATAATAATGCCGGTAAATGGGTCAACAGCTTCAACAGGTAAAAACCTCATAACATCAAGCGAGGCTGCCCAAAGGTAGCGGTTTACAGCGACATTTTCTGCACCATGTGTCCGCGCAGATTGCTGTGTTGCAGCGTTACCGCTGTTGCCAAATATCCCAGTCAAGCTGCCGATTGACCCGATAGGGTTGGTATCAACATTGCCACAACTGGACAATGTAACCACAAGGCCGAGCCCAAAGGTCAGGCGGATAATTTTGGTAAATCCTGTCACGTGTCGATCTTCCCGTCATTTGCTTAACAAATGTGTAGCGAATGGGCGCAGATGTCACAAGACCTCTGCGCAACACTGGCTAAGAATAGGGTCTTACAAAAAATGAAGGGCGGCTCCAAAAGGAGCCGCCCAAGCATTAAACAATTAAGAGGTTTAATTAGAACTGGAAGGAAACTTCAACAGTTGTACCGTCCTGGTATTCACCAGCACCGATTTCATCACCCTCAACGTTAGAGTCGTCTTCTGCATAGGATACCAGCAAGGAAGCGCCGGAGCCAAGGTCATAACTACCAGCGACGTAGAAGAAGTCGTCTGATGCATCTTGGGTCAGGTAGCCAGCGTAAGCCATCAAGCCATTGCCAATGTCATAAGAACCTTCGAGGCCTACTTTTGAAACACCTTGATCATCTTGGACGTCGAGAGCTACTGCAACTGGACCGTTGGAGTAGCTAAGGTTGATGCCCAAGTTGTCATCACCAATGGACTCAGTAACCAAATACGCAGTGGCCGTAACTGGACCGAATGGATATGCGACTTTGAGACCCAATGAGTCGGAGTTGTTATCTTCTGCATATGCTACGCGGACATCTGCTCCAGCAAAGGACGTACCTACTGAGAGACCAAACACGTCACTAGAGTTGAAGTCACCATTACCAGCGTAGGCTTCAAGTGTGTCTTCTTGGTAAGCCAACACAACGTTAACGTTTCCAAAATCAGTGGAAGCACCAATTGATAGCTGTGTAACATCATCAATTAGATTTTTGTTGCTGTTGGCGTCAGCCAAAGCGTAGGACACGGATGCCGAAACGGTACCCAATTTTACATCACCGCGAAGAGCAACTTCGCCATCAGCTTCGGAGAAGCCATCAGATTCCATGTCACCGGCACTGGTCCAGTGTGTTTCTGCGGCAAACTTGGTGTCGCCATAAAAGAGGCCAGCGGTTTCAGATGTCAGGGACAAAGTGTAATCAGCACCGTTTTCGGTGTTAGTACCTGTGTCCAAGTTGTCCAAGTTCAAGGATGCAGCAGCTGTCAGGCCGTTGTCGAGTACAGTCGCGAAGCCTGCAACCAAATCGAGGTCTGAGTAGAAACCGTTGTTGTCGCCGGCGACTGTGTCATTGTAACCCAAATCTGCGGAGCCAGTAAAAGAGATGCCAGCGTGGCCTTCAGCGACAGCGGCGCCAGCGAAGGCGACGAGTGCTGTAGAAGCGAGTAGAATATTTTTCATTAGATAGTTCCTCGTGTTTGCATTCTTTGAGAATGCCAGTTCAACTAGCATTGTTGAAGTGTGTGCCCCCAAAGGCGTACACACTCAAGGAAATTGCCCGCCGATTTTTGAGCTGCTGTAAAAATGATGCAGACAGGTCACACACTAAATAGGTACATTTGAGCCGTGGCAGTCTGTCGATAACAGCCTAAGTAAGCGTTAAATACAAATCTTACCAACTATTCAGGAGGTTGCCGTGTCCTTACTCGAAATTAAAAAACGTATAAAGGTCGCAGAAGCAAAGTCGGGGCGTAACGATGGATCTACCAAACTGATCGCCGTTTCTAAAGTACAGCCCAACGAACGGGTTCAGATGATTCTTGAACAAGGTCACCACATTTACGGTGAAAACCGTGTGCAAGAGGCTGCAGATAAATGGCCAGCGTTCCGCGAACAGTTTGACGGAATCGAATTGCACATTATTGGGCCTCTGCAAACCAACAAGGCACGGGCCGCAATGGAATTGGCGCAGGCCATTCATACGTTGGATCGCATCAAGCTGGCCCATACTTTTGCGCGTTTGGCACAAGAGATGGGCGCCTGTCCAGATATCTACATACAAGTCAACACCGGCGCGGAGCCACAGAAGGCCGGCGTGCTGCCTGCTAACGTAGATGCATTTATCGCCGAGGCTGTCTCGTTAGACCTGCCAGTGGTGGGGTTAATGTGTATTCCACCCATTGATGAAAACCCATCGCTGCATTTTAGAATGCTCAACGACATTGCTTCGCGCAATGGATTGAAAGGCTTGTCGATGGGCATGTCTGGGGATTTTGAAACTGCTGTTGCCAATGGCGCGACGCATGTGCGGGTTGGATCGGCAATATTTGGGGGCCGCGTCCCAACCTGATACCTAACTCATAAAACTATTAGACGTGTCGAATACTGAATGCGGGGAGCAATCCATGCCAAGTCAACCATACTCAGTCCGATACAGCCTTCTGTTGGATGCCTTAGTTTACGCCATCGGTGAATGAAAATCGCTGATCCACGGCCTTTTACAGGGTAGGGCCAGTTCCAATTCGTCAGTATGACAAGATCATATAGTGGGTCGGCGCGGCGCAATTTTTCGAAACTGTATTTATATGGTGCGCGCACCATCATATTGTAGTCTTCGTGCGTTTGGTCATCGGACCACAGATCACCAGGGTGGATTGGTAGTGCCCAATTAGTGGGCTTTGCCATCCGGTCTGGCCTATAAAGCATCCCTACAAGACGATGCGTGCCGCGCGGTGTTGCACCGTCGCCTTCTGTTTTGTGGCTCGTGATATCACCCCTACCGATTGAGCACGGAAATCTGCGATTCATAAACCGCAGATGGGAGGGAGTTATGACAAGATCTTTGGATTTCATGTCGTAAACATGACCAGAACTCTACAGGTTGTTCAAGTATCCGTTCTCTGGCTAAGCTGCGCTAAGTAGGAGCGGATAATGCCAACCATTGTTATTGTCACGACATTGTGCGCAACTTTGCTACATACTTGTTGGAACGCACTAGCGAAGGGTGCGGCTGATAAACATCTGAGCATGGCAGGGGTTTCATCGGCCATTTGCCGCTTGCCATTATTGGCTTGATTTTCGTGCCGATGCCAGACTTGGCGTGCTGGCCGTATTTATTGGGCAGTCTGGCGTTTCATTTTGGCTATCAAGTGTGTTTGCTAAATTCTTACCGCATTGGTAATTTGACTCAAGTATATCCCGTTGCACGGGGCATCGCCCCGCTGATTGTCGCAATTGTTTCTGTATAGTTACTTTAGGTTATATTGGGTTGGCAAGAAGTTGTGGCCATTGCATTGATCGTAACTGGCCTGTTGTCGCTGGGTTTGGTGCGTGGACATGGCGGTGCGCGCAATCCTAAGGCTGCTATGTTAGCGGCGATCACCGGATGTTTTATTGCGGGCTATTCAATGGTGGACTGTTTGGGTGCTAGGGTCGCAGGAACTGCCGTCGGGTTTTATGGTTGGTCAGCTATCGGTAATGCATTTATTTTTGCCTTATTTATGCGGCTCAGCAAGCCGGGCACGCTAGGGCGGCTATGCTCCGAAGGAAGGTTCGTGTTGATCGTCGGTGGCGCGGCATCACACACCACCTATGCCTTAGTCGTTTGGGGCTTCATGTAAGCGCCAATAGCCTTGGTAACTGCAATGCGGGAAGCATCGATCATCTTTGCATTGTTTATTGGTGCATTTTTAATGAAGGAACGGTTGGACCTGTTTAAGGTGGGATCAACCTTTCTGATACTGGTTGGTGCTGCCTTGATGCGATTTACACACTAAAGGATATGGCCTGATTTGGTTGCCTTTGTCGCAAGATATGCAGCATTGTGGCGGTTTTTACCTACCTTTAGTGGTACCTGTTCTCTTACCGTCAGACCGCTGCTTCTGAGTTTCGCGACCTTTGCGGGATTATTTGTCAGCAGCCGAACCTGCGAAAAACCTAATTTAAGTAGGATTTCGGCACCGATGCGAAAATCGCGTTCGTCATCAGCAAAGCCAAGGCGGTGATTTGCCTCAACGGTATCGAATCCCTGATCTTGCAAAGAATAAGCGCGCATTTTGTTGGCGAGCCCAATGCCACGGCCTTCTTGGTTGAGATAAATAAGGACGCCTCCTCCCTCGGCGCCCATTTGCGCCATTGCGCCGCGTAGTTGCGGACCGCAGTCGCATTTGAGGCTGCCAAGTAAGTCGCCCGTGAAACAAGCTGAATGAAGACGGGTCAGGACTGATGCTGCGCGGTCGGGTGCGCCGATTTCAACAGCGTAATGCTCTTCGCCCCCATCTTCTGGGCGGAAAATGTGCAGACGACCCGCCTCCGATACTTCTAGGGGCAGTTTTGCCGAAATAATGGGATCCAGTGGGGATAGGTCAGTCGCTAAAGCGGCGTCCGCGTCAAGTCTGGTCAGGTCATGTTTTACAGCGAAAGCAGGGCCATCATCCAATGCGACTACAACACAAGCAGGCAAAAGACGTGCTGCCTTAGTAAGTGCAATGCCAGCACGATGCACTTTAGCCGAACTGTCGCGCGCCGTTTTAAACGGGCCTTTCATTGGGTTTCGCAGGTCGTCCGCAGGGTCAGCCATCGCCTTGACCCAAGCGATGTCAACGCCTTTAGGTAGTATTAGACGTACAAGATCACCGTCGTAAGGGGCGACTTTCAGCGTCGCTGCGCGGTGATTAGTAATTGCCAACACTGCGTCTGTGCCCGCAAAATCAGCCAACCTTTCAGCTGTAAGTACCTCAGCCGCGCAGATAAGTCCCGCAGTTTTGTCATCACAAACCACAATTGGGACGCCCATTCGCAGGTCAGAGCGACCACGGGCGATCCGTTCTGTAAGATTTGGCTTAAAAGAATCTGTAGTAAATGTCATGACCGGACTTTCTTTGTCCCCTTCCGATACCTGTAAGTTTGAGGAATTGAAACATTTACCCTTTTGATGACACGTCGCCGTGAGCCGCTGCCATTAATGTTGCTTCATAACGCAACTAAATTCATCTGTTATACAAATTAGGAGACAAGCATAATGGCACAACTGAAGAAAATTCTACTTGTTGATGACGATGAGGACCTGCGCGAAGCGCTGGGTGAACAATTGCTGATGACTGAAGACTTTGATGTTTTCGAGGCAAGCAATGGCGCGGAAGCAATGATTAAGGCCAAGGAGGGTCTTTATGATCTAGTCATTCTAGATGTGGGACTACCTGATACCGATGGGCGTGAACTGTGCCGTTTGATGCGCAAGCAGGGCGTTAAATGCCCGATTGTGATGTTAACGGGTCATGACGGTGATAGCGACACTATTTTGGGTCTTGATGCAGGTGCAAACGATTACGTAACCAAACCGTTCAAATTCCCAGTGCTTTTGGCACGTATTCGCGCGCAGCTTCGCACACATGAGCAATCAGAAGACGCTGTCTTTACACTTGGGCCGTATACGTTCCAGCCTGCACAAAAGATGCTTTTGACTGAGGATGACAAGAAGATACGCCTGACTGAGAAAGAAACAAATATTCTGAAGTTCTTGTATCGCTCGACCGACGGTGTCGTCGCGCGAGAGGTGTTGCTCCATGAGGTTTGGGGCTACAATGCAGGTGTCACGACCCACACTCTTGAGACGCATATCTATCGTTTGCGCCAAAAGATTGAACCCGATCCCAGCAACGCACGTTTGCTAGTGACCGAAAGTGGGGGCTACCGTTTGGTGGCCTAAGATTTTCTTTTGAAATGATGTTATAACACCATCTCCCAATTAGGCTTGCACAAATTTTTTTAGTTAGGGCGTTTTTTGAAGTTAGATCAATTTTGGCTCGCTAAGATCATATTCTGCGGACCATTGTGTGTTTTAAAGCGAAGATAAATACGAAGAACAAGAACCATAAGGCTGGACGCTTCGGTGAGGCGCTGTTCAAGTGGGGCGCAAAAAGGAGAGTTCCCCATGAAAATAAAACCCTTTGGCGTTGAGCAGTGGATGAATACTTGGGAAACTAAGTGTGAGTTGAACTTGGCAGAGACCTGCGTTGCTTCTTTGACGCTTGCTGAGCTAATGCAGATTGCAGGGACGACACAACAGATGCCTGCTGATTTGGCAGCTATGCACATGACCTATGGAGACATTCGAGGATCAACTCGATTGCGTGGGTTGGTTGCGGGTATGTTTGAGGAGCAGGGCGCTGAGAATGTATTGATCACACACGGAACAATTGGCGCGAATCATATGGTCTATCAGGCGCTGGTTGGTAACGGCGACCATGTGGTCGCCGTTACCCCGACCTATCAACAACATACGGCGATCCCTCGATCCCTTGGAGCTGAGGTGACGGAGGTGGCACTGTTAGAGGACCGAAACTGGCTTCCTGATTGGGATGTTGTTGGGGCGGCGGTAATGCCTGCAACAAAAGTAATTGCGCTGACGAATCCGAATAACCCAACAGGAGCTTTGATTGGCTGTGACGGGCTAGAACGGCTTGTGAAAATTGCACGTAGCGTTGATGCATGGGTGTTGTGTGATGAGGTTTATCGCGGCACCGAACAGGGCGATCCAGTGCCGTCAATTGTTGACTTGTATGATAAAGGCATCTCGACGGGCTCCACATCCAAGGCATTTTCCCTGGCAGGGCTACGGTTGGGTTGGATTGTTGGGGGAGAAGGCTTGTTGGATGCCTGTGAAATACACCGTGATTACACGACCATTAGTGTTGGTATGGTGGACGATTATTTTGCTGCAATGGCGCTCGAGGTAAAGACAGACGTGTTAGACAGGTCGCGTAAAATAACGAGAGGTAATCTGGCGATTCTTGATGACTGGGTGCAGCAAGAACCAAAGGCGCGTTACGTAAAACCACTAGCAGGAACGACGGCGTTTGTGGCGCTGGATGTAGGAATGACATCCTACGATCAATGTGTTGCGTTGCTCAAGAATACTGGCGTTATGTTTACCCCAGGATCAGCGTTAGGCGTTGAAGGCTACGTTCGAATTGGATTTGCATGTTATCCTGATGTTCTTAAAGAAGGGCTAGCGCGGGTGTCTGTGTGGCTGGCAAAGCAATCCTGATATTGTTAGAATTGATTTAAACTTAGGGGAAATCTACATGTCATTTACGCTGGCTACTTGGAACATTAATTCGGTGCGTCTGCGCGAAGGGCTTGTCGCGCGTTTGATGTCTGAAGAAGCCCCCGATGTGCTTTGTCTACAGGAGTGTAAGAGTCCAGTTGATTTGATCCCGTTAGAGCAGTTTCAGGCGCTTGGTTACCACCACATGGTAGCGCGCGGGCAAAAGGGATATAACGGTGTTGCGATCTTTTCGAAGATGGCAATCGAAGAAGTTGCGGCTGAGGATTTTGTGTCTCTTGGCCATGCCCGCCACATCGCTGGTAAACTTGAAAATGGCGTGATCATTCATAATTTTTACGTGCCTGCGGGAGGCGACAAGCCAAGCCGTGATATAAATGAAAAGTTTGGGCAAAAGCTCGACTATCTTACTGAGATGAGGGACTATTTTAAAGCGAATGTGCCCAAAAAATCAATCCTTGTCGGAGATCTGAATATTGCCCCGCATGAAAACGATGTTTGGAACCACAAGAAGTTGTTGAAAGTTGTTAGCCACACGCCGATTGAGATTGAGCATTTATCCGATGTGCAAGGCTCTGGCGATTGGGTCGATATAACCCGAGCCGATATTCCGGACGGTAATCTATACAGCTGGTGGAGCTATCGCTCCGCTGATTGGGACACTGCCGACAAGGGCCGCCGGCTTGACCATGTTTGGGCAACGCCGGACATTGCTAATTCGGCCCATTCGAGCCGAGTAATTCGTGCTGTTCGCGGGTGGGAAAAACCCAGTGATCATGCACCAGTATTTGCAACTTTTGATTTGTAATAAGGAGCGGCCTGCAGTGTGCACTAGCACTGTTTAGCGTGTGTTGCACTGGATGCATCGGAATTGATAAACCCGACCCCCTTGGCCTTTGGCGCAGGCTTGCCCATATAGAGATCAAATAGAATATACTAATTGGAGGCTAAGATGCTTGAACTCGGTGGAGAACAACCCGCAGTGGCGGACGATTTGATAAAAGACAGTGGCGATGCTGCCTTTGTAAAGGACGTGGTTGAGATGTCCAAGACGGTGCCAGTAATCGTGGATTTCTGGGCTCCGTGGTGTGGCCCTTGCAAGACGTTAGGTCCGGCACTGGAAGAGGCCGTCAAGAAGGCAGGTGGCCGCGTGAAAATGGTCAAGATCGATGTGGATCAAAACCAAGGTATAGCAACACAGCTAAAGGTGCAGTCTATACCGATGGTTTATGCATTTTTTAATGGCCAGCCCGTTGATGGGTTTCAAGGAGCGTTGCCACCGAGTGAGATTGAGGCGTTTGTCACCAAGATTGCTAATCTGGGTGGTGAGCCGGACAATGGCCTAGACGATGCGTTTGACGCTGCTGAGACAATGTTCACGGATGGTGAATTTGCCGACGCGGCAGAGACATTTTCGGCTATTCTGGAAGAAGATCCCAATCATGCTGGTGCGTTTGGTGGATTAGCCCGCTGCCATGTTGCGCAAGATCAAGTGGATGAAGCGGAGGCTGTGCTGAATGGCGCGCCAGCAGAAATTTCTGATACGATCCCGATTGAAGCCGCGCGTGCTTCGATTGAGTTGGCGAGACAAGCGGCGAATGCTGGCCCGGTAGCTGAATTGCAGGCCGCGGTTGAGGATGATGAAAATAACCATCAAGCACGTCTGGATCTGGCCGTGGCACTGCATGCGTCAGGCGATAGTGAAGGGGCGGTCGATCAGTTGCTCGACTTATTTCGTCGTGATCGAGAGTGGAACGACAGTGCCGCGAAAACACAGTTGTTCACTGTCTTTGACGCAATGAAGCCAACAGACCCTGTGGTGCTGAATGGTCGGCGAAAACTTTCGTCGATGATATTTGCCTGATCGGGTGAGCGGGCTAATTATAGAACATGAAACAAAAACTTGACCTCCCCGACATAATTCCAATTTTCCCGCTACCCGGTGCGTTGTTGCTGCCGCGTTCGAGATTGCCACTTCAATTGTTTGAGCCGCGTTTTCTTGCGATGTTAAATGATACGTTAAAAACTGATGCGCGATTGATCGGAATGGTGCAGCCCTATATAGCGGCAGACGGATCAAATAAGTTGCATTCTATTGGCTGTTCTGGGCGCGTGACGGCAATGTCTGAAACAGAAGATGGACGATATATGATTACTCTGTCTGGTATGTCGCGATTTCGCATGCTGGATGAAGTCGAAGGGTTTTCACCCTATCGCCGGGCCCGCGTGAACTGGGATGGGTTTGATGCAGACTTGGGTGGTGAGGAAACTGACCCAGGTTTAGATCGTGGCGCTTTGATGGATTTGCTTCAGCGGTTTTTTGAAGACAGAGGTTTAAATACCGATTGGGATTCAATGTCAGAAGCGGAGCCTGAATTGCTGATCAATTCCTTGTCGATGCTGTGCCCGTTTGAAGCAGAAGAACGCCAAGCGTTGTTAGAAGCGCCATCATTGGTAACCCGACGCGAGACGCTTGTGACGCTAATTGAATATGCGCTTCATGGCGGTGACGATGCGAAGATGTTGCAATGACGGAAGCAGAAGAACGCAAGTTTGATCCCAAGATGTTGGAGGCATTGGTATGTCCACAATGTCAGGGGCGGCTGTCTTATGACGCAGCAGCCCAAGAACTGATTAGTAAAGCGGCTCATTTAGCCTACCCCATTAGGGCTGGAATTCCAGTGTTATTGATTGATGAGGCCCGCGTGATCGTTAAGGATTGATTTGATATTGCTATGTCCGCATTAAACTGGGCAGATCACCCGATAGTCCAGCTGCTTCGCGGATGAACCTGCGGCGCAAACTAGGTGCTGAGTTGATAAAGCCCATGCCTAAATTTCGAACAGCGCGTAGCATAGAATTATCATTTGAAAACAGTTTATTAAAGGTATCGGTCGCGGCGGCAAGTGTTGCGGTGTCAAACCGGCGCCATTTTTCATAGCGGATCAAAACTGATGCACTGCCAATGTCTTCACCGCGCATTTTCGCGTTAGATAGGACATCAACTAGGGCAGCAATATCGCGTAGCCCTGCGTTTAGACCTTGGCCAGCAATAGGGTGAACGCCATGTGCTGCGTCGCCGATCAATGCAATGCGGTCGGTGATAAAACGATTAGCGAGGGTTAAGCCAAGTGGGTAGCTAAAGCGTTTTCCCATTAATGAAATTTTACCTAAGAAATCACCAAAGGCTGGGTGCAATGCTTCAAGAAAATCGCCATCATTCATGGCCATAATTTCGGCGGCGCGGGCGGTGGATTCTGACCAGACAATCGAACAGCAGTTATCTGGCAGGGGAAGAATGGCTAGTGGGCCCGCCGGCATAAAAAACTGGTGCGCGATTCCGCCGTGATTTTTTTCGTGCGCAACGGCACAGACAATTGCGGTTTGGCCATAGCTCCATCCGGTGCGTTTGATGCCTGCGCGGGTCGCGGTGCCGCTGGTACGTCCGTCAGCCCCAATGATCAGTTTGGCATAGAGTGTTTTACCAGAAGCCAGAGTCACGCATCCCACTTCTTGCGCTATGACCGTTTCACTGGACAATTGTGTGATATATTCATTGGCATCCATTGCGGCCAGCAATGCACTGCGTAGATGCCGGTCTTGGCACATGAATCCCATGGGACCTTCTTCGATTTCAGCATGGTCAAAATGAAGCATCCATGGTGCTGGACCCTCACCTGCCCGGCCATCTGTAACTTTTATTTCTAACATTGGTTGGGTGTGGTCGGCCACATCGTCCCAAATGCTGATGTTCCGAAGAAGGCGCATCGAGGCGTGAGCCAAAGCGTATGAACGGCCATCAAAATCACGTAATCCACGCTCTGGGGCAGGAAGCATATCAATAATTGTGGTGCGCAAGCCGACCTTTGCGAGAGCGAGGGCAAGAGTTGGCCCGTTTAGCCCGCCGCCAACAATAATTACATCGGATATTTTATTTGTATGTGCTTTCATGTAAACAACTTTGCCCCCTTTGACGGGATTGTCCATGTGCGGGATGGTCGCTACCGTTAATCACAACAGGGAGAACACTATGCAAGAATGGCTTTGGGCAAAAGCGTCGGATTTGGGGTGTAGGATTGATGTAGGTGAGATTGATCCAGTTGATTTGTGCGAAATGTATCTCGCAGCGATTGCCGCGCATCCAATGCGAGATCGGATTTATGCGCGGGTTACAGTTGACCGCGCCCGTAGTGAAGCCGCCGCCGCCAGCTTGCGGGCCAAGGCAGGCCAGCGATTGTCGCCTTTGGATGGTGTTCCGATCAGTTGGAAGGACTTGTTCGATACGGCTGGTGTTGCAACCGAAGCGGGTACCAAATTGATGAAGGGCCGTGTGCCGACTATGGATGCTGAGGTTCTGTGTACGGCAACGAGCATGGGGCTAGTGTGTCTTGGAAAAACTCATATGTCCGAAATCGCGTTTTCTGGCTTGGGGTATAATCCGATGACCGCAACACCGCCTTGTGTGAATGATCCAAACGCGGTTCCTGGTGGGTCATCATCTGGCGCTGCGGCATCTGTTGCGTTCGGATTAGCGGCGGCAGCTGTCGGGTCTGACACAGGCGGATCAGTTCGAGTGCCGTCTGTTTGGAATGACCTCGTAGGTTTGAAAACGACGTTTGGACGATTGCCCGTGAAGGGATCCGTTGCGCTGTGTACTGAGTTTGATACAGTTGGCACTCTGTGTCGATCCGTTGAAGACGCGGCCTTAATGCTGGCGGTACTGGACGGTGGTCAATCAACCAATTTGAAGGGTGCATCTTTAATTGGGATGCGATTTGCAGCATTAAAAACAGTTGTAATGGACGATGTTGCGGATGCGTCGTTGACAGGGTTTACCAATGCTTTGGCGAAGCTGACTGCTGCGGGCGCTGAGATTGTATCTCTTGAGGTGCCCGCGTTAGAACGCGCCTTTGCGATGTCTTTGCCGCTTTATACTGCTGATGCATACGCTAATTGGCGTGATTTGGTCGAAGGAGATCCAGACAAAATGTATTCTCAGATTTTGCAGCGTGTGCGTGGGGGCAAGGATGTTCTCGCCCATGATTATTTGTCGCTTTGGGCCGAATTACGCGATATTCGGGTTGTCTACGGTGAAGCGACTGTTGGATTCGATGCAGTGCTGTGCCCTGGTGTCGCGAACATGCCGCCGAATTTGGAACGATTGGCGACAGATGCTGATTATTATATTCGGGAAAACCTGCTGACCTTGCGCAATACGCGCGTTGCGAATCTAATGGGGTTAGCGTCGCTGGCATTGCCCACTGAGGTGCCGTCTGTGGGGATTATGCTGAACGTTGCGGCGGGTGGTGACGAAGACCTACTACGAATTGGTGCGGCGGTTGAGGCCGCGTTGGCATCGTCCATGACGTAAAAGCCACACAAGTCACAGAAGTGGCATGCTTTTTCTGGACTTGGCAGGGTTGCCTAAGCTACTTTAGACTGAAGCGGTCCATTAATGAGGCCGCAGTTTGAGGCAGTAATGATGTACCCTGAGCGGTTTTCGAACCTACCAGCCTATGCGTGGCCACGCTTGCGGGCTTTACTTGACGTCCACGAAGCGGGTGGCAACCCTATAAATATGACAATCGGTGAGCCGCAGCATCCGTTTCCTGCGTTTGTGCCAGATGTTCTGGCAAAGTCAGTAGGTGAGTTCAGCAAGTATCCAACAAATGAGGGTGCGCCTGAGCTGTTGACTGCAATCTGCGGTTGGATCACACGGCGTTATGGCGTGAACTTAACCCGAGATCGTTTAATGGTTTTGAACGGTACACGTGAGGGTTTGTACAACGCAGCGATGGCGCTGAGCCCTGAGTTCAAGAATGGCAGGCAGCCCGTTGTATTGTTACCGAACCCGTTTTACCAAGTATATGCGATTGCCACTTTGTCTGTGAATGCGGAACCCGTTATGGTGCCTGCAACCGCAGTGACGGGTCATTTGCCAGACTATGCGTCGCTGCCGGTGGATGTTCTAGATCGCACGACGATTGCCTATATCTGTTCGCCCGCTAACCCGCAGGGCGCTGTTGCATCGCGTGAATACTGGTCGACATTAATTGCATTGGCTGAAAAGTACGATTTCAAAATTTTTGCTGATGAATGTTATTCAGAGATTTATCGTGATACCCCGCCCATTGGTGCACTTGAGGCTGCGGCTGCGGAAGGCTGTGATCCAGAACGGGTCGTGGTGTTCCATTCGCTGTCCAAGCGCAGCAACTTGCCTGGATTACGTTCTGGCTTTGTTGCAAGTGGGCCCAAAAATATTAAAGAAATTCGTCAATTGCGGGCTTATGCTGGTACGCCTGTGCCTATGCCACTCCAGCGAGTTTCCGAGCGGGTTTGGTCGGACGAAAAGCACGTTATTGCCAATCGTGATATGTATCGAGACAAGTTTAACGACGCTGATGTGATATTCGCAGATGTAGAAAACTATGCGTCACCGGAAGCAGGGTTTTTCTTGTGGCTTCCAGTTGAGGACGGTGAAAAGGCCGCATTAAGACTTTGGCGAAAAACTGGCGTCAGGGTTCTACCTGGTGCTTACCTGAGTCGACCCGACCCAGTAGGTGATCCTGGCCTAGGTTACATACGAGTCGCACTTGTGGCTCCAAAAGATGAAACGCAGCGTGGTCTGACTCTGATCCACGACTGTTTGTATACGTGAGGAACCGTAAAATGGCATCTTATCAATCTCGACAAAGAGATCCCCTGCTTGATAGTGGCACTCAAGCTACAATTGAAAAACGTGGTCGTGAGCTGTTAGGAATTTTCCTTTTCGTTGTTGGCTTTATTGTCGCGACGATGTTGTGGTCCTATGCTCCTGATGATCCGAATTTCATGTCCGCGACGGATGCCCCCGTTCAAAACTGGCTGGGTCGATCGGGCGCGTCCTTCGCAGCTGCGCTGTTTCTGGTTGTTGGCTATGCAAGCTGGATGGTTCCGCTTGTGCTTATGGCGTGGGGGCTGCGGTTTACGTTACATAGTGGTCAGGAACGCGCTGTTGGACGGGTAGTTTTTGCCCCAATCGCAATTGCTGCCACAGCGATTTACGCTGCAACGCTGAATACTGGGGTCAGCTGGGAAGAAAGTTTTGGCCTTGGTGGTCATTTCGGCGATATGGTCTTATCGATCATGCTAACGCTATTGCCGTTTGGTACAACGTTTAGTGTAAAACTGATGTCTTTTGTGATGGGAATAGGGGTCGTTGCACTGATGGCGTTCGCGCTGGGGTTTACATTATATGAGCTCAGGCGTTTAGGCCGTTTTCTGTCAGTTGGCGTAATTGTCACCTATTCAGGAGTTCTTGGATTGCTTGGCCAGACGGTTTTGGCATCTTATAAAGGTGCACAGACTTTAAATTCCAGAGTGCAGACCCGCCGCGAGCTATCTCGCCAAGACGCGGCTGAAGTTGAGGCTGAATTGGCCGCTACGCGGGCCATCCCGGCGCCATCAATCGTGCAAGATAATGCTCGTGCAACAGCTGTAGTTCGTGCGAACTCAACAATGGCAACCCGTTATGAAGATTTTGATCCTATAGAGGCACCTCAACCGCTTGCAAATACACAAACGCCACTTTTAGCTCCTGCACGTGTTGCGGAGCCCGCGCAAAAAACAGGTCTGTTTGCGTCTTTGTTGAAACGTGCTGACCCAATGCCGGAGCCTGAGTTGGTCGAAAAGCCGGCCCTGCTAGGGGATGTGCCAGCTGCGGATACTGATCGTATTTCAGCCCGCATTGCCAACGCTGTGCGTAGCCGCAACGGTCAACCGAAAGGGGCTCATTTGGCCACGAAATCAGGGATAAATCCTGTGATTACCGCAGCAATTGCTAACCGTATAGAACCGCAATCAGCCCGCATTGAACCCACGTTGGGAGGCCAGACTGGACCGCGCCCGCTGTTGTTAAGTCGACAACAGAAAGCAGCTTTGGATTTGGCTGCGCCAAGTGAGCCGAAAATAGCACCGAATGTTAAAAAATATATACAGCCTGAGATGGAGTATTCGCCAGTTGATCTTGCACCAATGGAAATGCCAGCAGCTTCGTTCTCGCCGGCTTTAATCCGTGTACCTGAGGCGAAGGCGGT
Source organism: Octadecabacter sp. (assembly GCA_047635635.1). Taxonomy (GTDB): domain Bacteria; phylum Pseudomonadota; class Alphaproteobacteria; order Rhodobacterales; family Rhodobacteraceae; genus Octadecabacter. The sequence goes on from JBLILC010000002.1 coordinate 25,398, forward strand.
TGTTCAGCATCCAGCACGAAAATCCGTGCAACCTTCACGTCAAGCCAAAGCTGAAGCCCAGCCCGTGCTTAAGTTCGAGGACAAGCGTCCGGTCTATGAAACACCACCGCTAAGCCTGTTATCGTCTCCTGACAACATTACCCGCCATGTGTTGAGCGATGAGGCGTTAGAAGAAAACGCGCGCATGTTGGAAAATGTGCTGGATGATTACGGAGTCAAAGGTGACATCGTTTCTGTGCGCCCTGGTCCAGTTGTCACGATGTATGAACTTGAACCTGCACCCGGTTTAAAAGCATCGCGCGTAATTGGTTTGGCTGATGATATCGCCCGATCCATGTCGGCATTGTCCGCACGTGTTTCCACAGTGCCTGGCCGTACGGTGATCGGGATCGAATTGCCAAACGAAAACCGTGAAATGGTTGTTCTGCGCGAAATGTTATCTGCACGCGATTTTGGTGATAGCAATATGAAGCTGCCGCTGGCGCTGGGTAAGGATATTGGTGGCGAACCAATTATCGCAAACCTCGCCAAAATGCCCCACTTATTGATCGCAGGTACCACAGGTTCTGGTAAATCTGTAGCGATTAACACCATGATTCTAAGCTTGTTATATAAGTTAAGCCCCGAAGAGTGCCGCATGATCATGATTGATCCCAAAATGCTGGAATTGTCTGTTTATGACGGTATTCCGCACTTGCTGAGCCCCGTAGTGACTGATCCTAAGAAGGCAGTTGTTGCCTTGAAATGGGTGGTCGGAGAAATGGAAGAACGTTATCGCAAGATGTCCAAAATGGGGGTGCGTAACATCGATGGCTATAATGGCCGCGTAAAAGATGCGCTTGGCAGGGATGAGCTGTTCAGCCGCACAGTTCAAACAGGATTTGATGATGACACGGGTGATCCAGTATTTGAAACTGATAATTTTAAGCCCGAAGTCCTACCCTATATCGTTGTAATAGTGGATGAGATGGCCGATCTAATGATGGTCGCTGGTAAAGAGATTGAAGCCTGTATTCAGCGTCTGGCACAAATGGCTCGGGCGTCAGGTATCCATTTGATTATGGCGACACAGCGTCCATCCGTCGATGTCATTACGGGCACGATTAAGGCCAACTTTCCGACACGAATTTCATTCCAAGTGACCAGCAAAATTGATTCGCGCACGATCCTTGGTGAACAAGGTGCTGAACAGCTTTTGGGCATGGGTGATATGCTCTATATGGCGGGTGGATCGAAGATTATGCGCGTACACGGGCCGTTTTGTTCTGACGAAGAAGTCGAAGAAATTGTCACCTATCTGAAGGCCTACGGCCCGCCCGAATACTTTAGTGGAGTGGTCGAAGGGCCAGCGGATGATAATGCTAGTAGTATTGACCAAGTGCTTGGTTTGGGTGGTAACACCGAAGGTGAAGACGCGCTTTATGATACCGCTGTAGCGATTGTAGCCAAGGACCGAAAATGTTCAACTTCTTATATTCAACGCAAACTGGCTATAGGGTATAATAAGGCCGCCCGATTGGTTGAGCAGATGGAAGATGAAAATATCGTCAGCGCTGCTAATCATGTTGGCAAACGCGAGATTTTGATCCCAGAACGGCAGTAGTAATCTAATTATATTTATTCAAAGGGGCTGCGATTATTTCGTGGCCCTCGTTTCTAAATCAGTTGGTTGGGCGAGGATGGGTTAGCTCTTTTCCAAAAGATCAGTCCTATAGATTTCGGCTGTTGCCACAATTTATGTGTGATCTATTGAGTAATTGGCTGTGACTATTTGATCAGCTTGATCACGGGATACGCTCTAAGCTTCGAATGCAGGTCAGCTTTTTGCAAAGAGTTGAAGTAGGCTTTGTGGATCATGTTGTGGCAACCAAAAACGATAGATTGTACTTGCGGTTACGATCTATCGTCTAACTAATTACATAAATATGCAGATGCGTACGATATATCTACCTTATCATATCGGTGATCTGCTTTTTGCCATCAACTTTAGTTGTATGCAAAAAGCCAAGTCGCTTTGTGTGATCTTGATAAATAGAACAGCAGATTTTTGGTGACCATGTCGATTTAATCTGATGAATAGTTAAGGACATTTAAGCTATAATCTGTGCTCTGCAATATTCTGGGAACCAGTTCACCATCGCGGCCAATGCCTTCAACGATGACGTGGTTGATTTCCTAAATAGCATCCGATTCTTGGTCTTTGCCTGTTTTGAAATGAGGCATGATTATCTAGTAATATAAAATAGTTAACAGTGGCTTTAGAAGTATTGACTGGGCCACAAGTAGTAGAACCTGGACTGTGATAGGCGGAGCGCCAACAACCACTGATTACTGCCCTTCATTTTGAAGATCACCGCATGTGCCAGAAAAACACTAACCTTAATTGTAATGAGTCTGAGGGCGAGGCCATGGATGAGCATCAGGATTTTCTTTAGCAGTGCGATATTGATGTTCGCGCCTGTAGTCATAAAAAAGGCCAAGTATCAGTCCCTGAAACAGGTCGATTTGGGTTCCTGGATCGTAACAGAGTTTGCAGTTCGCCAGAACGGTACATGTAATAAATGTATTAAGGGCTAATGTTGTGTCATTGAGTGACATCAACTTAGTAGTGCTGATGAGCATCATTAGCACTGTTGCAGTGAACAATTTGTGGAATTTTACGCGCGCAATAAACTAATAATTAACGATGTTATAAACTCTCAGTTAAATACAAAAGCAGTAACTCGACCAATGGTCACAGTAATCCTTCACCATTAATAAGGTTCCAACTCTCGCTACTTAACTCCTGTGCTGGCGCGTGACTAACTGTCATAGTGGGGTAATCATGGCTATAAATGGGGACTTCTAAATGCGTCATTTCAGTGTGTGCGACTGAGTTCACATCAACGTCCATGAAGGTTGACAGTGCCAGCAGCTGGATAGCGATTATGTCTTGTTTCAACCGTAACTGTCCGCTGTCAAGCTCGATCAGGTGGACGCATTGGGCAAAAGTGTCTTCGGTTTAAGTTCAGAGCCCACAAAAAACAACATCATTATGCTTCTGAATTCTGCGTAATGTTGGGTTGTTATGATGTCAATATTTAACAATGCTAAAACTTGACTGATCATGATGCCAGCTATCAGGTTGTCCAACACTAACAATTGCTCCGATTGCGATACTACGAGAACGGAAATCAATTCTTCTAACAAAAATAAAAATACAAGTATTAAAAACTTATTATTATCCCCCTTGAATTGAAGTTGTAAACTAAAGGGGAGAACTTTGATGGTGACTGGCCCCTTTCACTCTGAATGTGCCGTCGTGCTATCAGGTAACCAATGGCAGGAAATCGCTTAACTCGCATCGATAACTGATGTGTCTACCATTGATGAGGTGCAAATCATGCACAGCCCGATTAGTGATGAGATATGAATATTATTACACGCCGACTATGCCTTTTAGCCGTTACCTTCACACTTGCTGGCTTTGTGGCTTCGCCCTCACTTGCACAGAAACTATCGTTGGGACAGGTGTCTGGTTATCTCAACTCATTCACCACTGCAGAAGGTCAGTTTACTCAGATCAATGCGAATGGGACGATTTCAACAGGAACAATCTTTATAAAGCGGCCGGGTCGTATACGGTTTGAATATAATCCACCGGAAGAATCGCTGGTTGTTGCAGGTGGTGGTCAGGTTGCGATTTTTGATCCACGCTCAAACAGCGGACCGGATCGCTACCCGTTGAGCCGGACACCATTGTCGATAATTCTGGAACGTAATATTAATTTTATGCGCACTGATATGGTTGACGGACATACCAGTGATGGGACAACCACGACCGTAACTGCGCGAGACCCTGATCATCCTGAATATGGCAGCATTCAGATGATCTATACGTCAAGTCCAATTGAGTTACGTCAGTGGATCATCACTGACGATACTGGTCAGCAGACAACGGTAATTTTGGGTGACTTGGCAAAGGACGGCCTCGTGCCGGATATCCTATTCAACATCCAGCGAGAAATGCGAAATTGGGGCAACTGATTACAAACAGCACCCAAAATCTGTAAAGTATTTTTGTTTTTAAAACATATTGTTCAACGGAATTGGCGACAGCTGCGTAATTGTGCTTCATACATTATGGCGCGGTTGCGAACTTTACCGGCGATGCGGATAAGCCAAGGTTTTGATCGATAGGTACCGCGACGCCAACCTGTTCGACCATCGTGGTAGGCCAGATATTGGTTGTAGGTGTCATTCAATGGTATGGCGTTTTCACGTAACGTTGCAGCCATATACCAGCCCATGAAATCTGTGGAGTCAGCAATGTTTGTACGGCTTGATCTGCGTCGGCCATGCTGATCGACGTATTCTTCCCATGTTCCATCTAAAGCTTGACTGTAGCCAAGTGCAGATGATTGTCGGCCCGTTGGAATAATCCCTAAAGCGTAGGTATGGGGTGGCCGGTTGTCGGCTATAAATTTGCTTTCCTGATAGATCATTGCCATCAAGACGTGGGTTTTAACACCCCATTTTCGTTCGGCTTGTTTGAAGGCGCGCACATAGTGTGGACGTTCGATTAGAATGGAACAGGCGTTGTCCAGATTGCGCGGAGCTGAGGAATCCCGGGCTGCACAGTTTCCTAAGATCAATAATAACAGGGCGGCTCTGAAAAGTTTGCTCATCTGCCTCTCTCTTCTTTTATTTTTATTAATTTCATCTTAACTGGTTTGGATCAGTCTGGAAACCGGTTTTGCGTGTAAGTCGGATCATAGCCACTGAAATTAGTGGTGAAGGGCCCACAGATATACACGTCGACAAATGAGAGGCTTTGCTGCAAATTTGGAAAAGTCCGCTAGGAAGGAGTGGACAGGCCAACTTTTAGATCGTCAATCAGCTGTGGTCGTAATTTGCAGTGTGAGTTTAAACATCATCAACACAAAAAATATCATATATTCAGCACAATTTTCATACCCCACCAAACACGACAGCCGTTGACAAAAGTATCGTAGCATCAATTTTCAATACTGTCAGAGTAATAAACACAGACTGTTAAAGTTAATTTTACTCTGTTTGCATGGACTCATGCGGGCTAGCCTGATTAGTAGCGGCCGAGGGGCCAAACAAATATGCTGAAAACACGTGCAAAATATCATCTGGGTCAAGTTGTCCGTCACCGCAAACATCCGTTTCGTGGTGTAGTATTTGACGTCGATGCCATGTTTACCAACACTGAAGAATGGTACGAGGCAATTCCTGAAGAAGCGCGTCCTCAAAAAGATCAGCCATTTTATCATTTGCTTGCTGAAAATGACCAATCTTATTACGTGGCCTACGTGTCCGAACAGAACCTAGTTGCAGATAATTCTGGCCAGCCCGTAGATCATCCTGATCTGGATGACTTGTTTGGCCCATTTGAAAATGGCCATTACCCGCTGCAGTTTCAGTTGAATTAGTGGTCTAATCTTGTGGCCTTTTTGACCAAAAGAACATCATTCCCCCTAATGAAAACATTGCAACATAGATTGCTGCGTTAAGTGTTGCATCTGGAATGCCGGTTAGCACGTCATTCACCGCGGTTACGCACAGGATTCCTCCTGCTAGCATAAACGCCAGTCCGAATATACGGGCAAGCCGCTTTTTAAGTGCTTCAGTATCCAAGGGCTATCCCATCTTTACGTGGATCGCTGGCCCCCTCGAGGACGCCATCGTCACGCAAAACAATTGCTTGCGCCCCACCAATTGGACTTTCGGCGCGGTTGATGATGTGACCTTTGTCGGCCAATCCCTTTGCAACGTCATCAGTGTACCCAGTTTCCAACGTCAATCTGCCATTTTCTGCAAAGCAGCGCGGCACATCGATGGCTGTTTGTGCATCCATGCCAAAATCTTCCATGTTGGTCAGCAATCGCGCATGGCCGCAAGGCTGGTAAGCACCGCCCATAACGCCGAATGGCATTTCGATCTTGCCTGCACGTTTGACCATGCCTGGGATGATCGTATGCAGTGGACGTTTGTTGCCAACCGCCTCATTTGGGTGGCCTTCTTCAAGAGTGAAACCTGCGGCGCGGTTCTGAAATAAAATACCAAATTTGTTAGATGCTAAACCTGATCCAAACGAGTGAAATATGGAAGAGATCAGCGAAACACACATGCGGTCTTTATCGACCACAGTGATGTAAACAGTATCTTTGTGTACTGCCTCAGCGCTGGGCAGAGATGGGGGAAGAGCTTTGTTAGGGTCGATTAAGCCCGCCAGTTTTGTAGCCGTGCTGCTCGACAGCATATGATCTAGACGCACGGTGTGATCAAGGTCGGCTATAACACGGTCGCGAGTGTCATATGCAAGCTTGGCTGCTTCTGCTTCTAGATGCGCACGTTGTGTGCCCATCGGATCCAGCCCTGCGATATCGAAGTGCTTAAGAATATTAAGTATCAGTATCGCCGTCGCGCCTTGGCCATTTGGCGGGTGCTCGACTAGTTCTATTTCTTTATATGTGCCCGATACTGGTGTGCTATAGTCGCTACATACGTTGGCAAAGTCATCCAAAGTATGGGTGCCGCCTGCCATGTTTAGGGATGCGACCATGTCTTGTGCCACTTCGCCTTCGTAGAAACCAGCGCGCCCCTCCATTGCCACACGTCGTAGCACATCTGCCTGACCCAATGCTCGGAATTTATGACCAACGGTCAGTGGTTTGTCTTGTACCATAAAATGTGTCCGCCCCGCCCCGTGTAGCGTTGCACCGGAGTTTGCATAGTCAAATGCAACCCTTGGTGCGATCGGCACGCCTGTTTCTGCATAATGAATTGCAGGTGCAAGAATTGCCTTGAGGCCAATTTTTCCATGATCATTAGCTAACCGGATAAATCCATCCATCGCACCGGGCATACTGATTGCGTGTACTGAATTTAAAGGCAGGATATCTAATCCACTTGCTCGCAATTTTGTAGCGTCTAATCCAGCTGGTGCACGACCAGAGGCGTTCAATGCTTGAACCTCATTGCTACCCGCTAAACTAAACAGACAAAAAGTATCACCACCTATGCCAGTGGATTGTGGCTCACAAATACCAAGCAAAACAGCTCCCGCGATGGCTGCATCCATAGCATTACCGCCCGCTTCTAAAATTTGCACCGCAACTTTGGCGGCAAGCGGATGCGATGTGGCGCAGATACCACTATTTGCAAAGACCGCAGATCGGCCTGGTTGTTGAAAATTCCGCATGCGTTCTCCCCTGATTGTTTCCAATCTTAGCATTATGACTGTCGGGTGAAAGGTCGTATGGAGTTATTATTTTAGGTAGATCTCTATATTTTGTACTGGGTGGGAGCGTGAACAAACGAAGGTGAGGTTAGTCTATTCAATTACAACATCTGCCGTGCCGTTACATTTACATAAAAATAAATTTTTTAGTAAATTTATCAGTTTTTAATATTCAGCAAATTTTGGAGATTAAAACTAATAAAGTGATGATCAAATGGTAGTATGCACGCCAATAGATGCGTTTTTTGGAGCATTGTTGGCGTTGGCCAAGAGACGGCGATTGCGATTGAACAGCCTTTGTTTCATATAAATATTTTTAAATTTAAAATACTCAAATCTGACAAATCCAAGTGGAATATAATTTGCCTGATTACGATAGACTCGCCAAGACCATTGCCAGCCTGACTGAGGGGGAAGATGACGCCGTCGCGTTGATGGCAACAGTCACCTGTGAGGTTCATCACTTCGATGAGCGATTTGATTGGACGGGATTTTATCGCGTGACAGAGCCAGACTTGCTCAAGATTGGTCCTTATCAAGGCGGGCATGGGTGTTTGCAGATTCCGTTTTCGCGTGGTGTCTGCGGTGCTGCAGCGCGCACGGGCAAGGTGCAATTGGTCGCAAATGTTGAGGATTTTGAAGGGCATATTTCCTGTGCCAGCTCCACGCGATCTGAGCTGGTATTACCAGTATTCAACGGGGGGGATGCATTGATCGCTGTGTTTGATATCGACAGTGATCAACTGAATGCTTTTACCGTTGAAGATGCCAAGCGAATGGATTTAATATTGAAACTGGTTTTCAACGCTGTAAATGAATAAAATATGATTGCTGAAAAATACTTAAAATTTTAATTAACTTTATCGCGCCTTTGGTTAGACACGGAACTGTAATAGGTTCCGTGCGACTTCATAAAAAAACCGAATTTTTGGGTTTAATATGTGCGCTTTGTAAAAGGCGCGTGGGCCAACATGTCTAGGCTAGGTGAAGCATTGGATTGGGTGGTGGCTCAACCAATTTGAACGTGAGAAGTTGGTTCCGTCAATTTCTGATTTGTGCCACATTGCATCTGCATTGAATATGTCAGTGTCCAGTTTGTTTTAAGCTGTTGTGGCGAAACAAGAACACAGCAAAATTATAAGGGCAGATATGCTACGTCTTATTGAGTCACTTACTGCCGGCTTGGTTTTGTTCGCTGATTTGATTGATGATTTTGAGATGGTCCCTTCGACCTTTGAGCCTAGTGCTGGAATTTCTGAAGAAGTCATGCGCCCAACGAAAGAGGTTGTAAACATCCTGTTTAGCCACTTTGATTTGTAGACAGTTTGTAAAACCTAATATCTGGATGCATCCCTACGCCGCGCCCTGCCTCGTGATCTGGGTCAACGCACTACTAATTTATTGAAAGTTATAGTTTAAATAACGTTTGCAGCATACATCACATCTATTGTGTTTGGAGCTGGATTTGTTTCAACTCAGGGGCTGATTGTAGTGACCTGTATTTTAAACGGAATGAGTCTGAGTTTTGTTCAAAGCTTGCCTGGTGTAGTTGTGATCCTGATTTGGACTTCTCTGATTTGGCATCGTGGGCACTTGATGTTACGGCGTTATTTATGGCGTCAGATGTTACATTTTAAAACTCATCGTCGCAGCGTTCTTGATCTTTTTTGGACTTCTTGGCTGGGTCATGATGTCATGGCCGATTCTGGCCAAGGTTACGGTAAGTGTCTGCGTTTACTGGTTGGTATCGGCGATTGTGGTGATAAATTTCAAAAGCGATGTTGGAAATAATAAAAACTTAACTAGTTCATGCAGTATGAATTGCCAATTAACTCGCAAATCTAGGTGAATGTACTGACGGCGCTGATACTTACGGGACGTCATTATCTAATATTTGATTCAATTTACTCTAGGTAGTGCAGCGCTGGGCGTTGTTTGAATATCTAGTCTTAACAAAAATAGCAGATTTTTGTCATTTATGTTATGTTTTTTGGTATCAATCGACTCGGGAGTGAACCGTAATGATCCAAGATTTACATCTAGGTTATTATGAGAGTTGCGCGGTTTTCTGTGAAGTCAAAAACCTGCTTCTGGATGTGACGATGTGCCATTGCGCTCGATGTCGCCGGCTGTGTTGTCATCATTTGGCTGCCGCGTATGCGAAACATGTTGATTTGACTTTCATCCGTTAAGAATTGGTAGCGTGGTATGCTTCATCGACATACGCCAAGCTCAAGCTTTACAATCGTTGCAGATCAAGCCTGTTTTATTATGCTCATGACAGCGATAAAATTGAAAAAGCAGTAGTTATTTTTGATGTTATTCCGGAATTGGTAGTGTGCCAACATATCTTTGTTGCTGACAAGGGTGACTGTTATAAAATCGTGGACCATGCGCCGCATATCGCTAAATATTTGGGAGTGAAAAATTATCAAAGTTTCCAACAACAGCTCGAGTGGTCATCATTGGTGGCGGTATTATTGGTACGTCGACGTTGTTTCATTTGGTTCGGGCAGGATGGTCCAATTGTGTACTGATTGAAAAAAATGAACTTACGGCTGGTTCTACTTGGCATGCGGCGGGCAACTGTCCGAATTTTGCGCCCAACTGGGCGGTTATGAATATGCAACGTTATGGGTTGGAATTGTATCGTGGTTTAGCGGATGATGTTGACTATCCGATGAACTACCATGTTACTGGATCGCTACGCTTGGCTCACTCCAAGGAACGGATGCAGGAGTTTGCAAAGGTGTCTGGCCAAGCCGGATATCAGGGTCTTGAAATGAACATTCCGACAAATGCAGAAGTCAAAGAACGCCATCCCTTTCTGGAAACACATGATCTTGTGGGTGGCATGTGGGACGCGTTGGACGGCGACATTGACCCTGCGCAACTGACACAGGCGCTGGCAAAAGGCGCGCGTGTAGCGGGTGGGCATATTGAGCGTTTCTGTCCTGTGATGGGTATTGATAGAGATGACAATGAATGGATTGTGAAAACTGATAAGGGTAATATCCGTGCTGAATTCGTCGTTAACTGTGCAGGCTATTAAACGCAGCGCGTCGGTGAGATGTTTAAACCGTTCGGGGGACGCACGGTGCCAATGGTTGTGATGCGTCATCAGTATTTACTGACCGAACCAATTGCTGAGCTTGAAGCGTGGACGAAGGAAGTTAGTTATAAAGTCCCACTCGTGCGTGATGTCGATATCTCTTACTATTTGCGGCAGGATAAGAATGGTCTTAACCTTGGCCCTTATGAGCGGAACTGAAAGGCTTATTGGGTAACACCGGACGATCCCATGCCTGATGATTTTTCATTCCAGTTATACCCTGATGACTTGGACCGGCTTGAATTCTACATCGAAGACGCGATGGCTCGTCTGCCTTTGTTGGGCGAGGCGGGCATTGGCCGCAATATTAACGGGCCAATCCCTTATGCGCCTGATGGTCTTCTGTTGGTTGGACCGATGCCCGGTGTGAAGAACGCGTTTGAGGCGCATTCTTTTACCTTTGGGATTGCCCAAGGTGGTGGTGCAGGTAAAGTTATGGCAGAGTGGATAATGTATGGCGAAACCGAGATGGATATGTGGTCCATCGACCCACGCCGCTTCACTGATTTCACGGACCCTGATCATTGCTTGGCTAAGGCTATGGAAACCTATAGCCACGAATACGCAATGCATTTCCCTCATCATGAATGGCCAGCGGGCCGCAACAATAAACATTCTACCATGCAGTCGCGGCTGCAAGGCGCAGGCGCTCAGTTTGGGGCCTATAATGGTTGGAAACGCGCGAATTGGTTCGCCAAAGTGGATGATGATAAAACTGAAAAATCAACGCAAACATGGGGCCGTGATGGTCCGTGGGAAGTGCGTATTCGCGAGGAAGTTGAGGCGGTGCGTGATGGTTGTGGTATGTTGCCTATCACGGGATTCAGCCGTATCAAAAATTACAGGAGTTGGTGCCAAAGATTTTGTTGACGGGTTAAGTGCATCGCGCCTTCCGGGGCTGGGCCGTGTTAGTCTCGCATATTTCTCAGACAGTCGTGGTCGCATTCTTACGGAAACCTTGATTATGGTGCATAGTAACAGTGAAGTTGACCTGATTACTGCGGCGACAGCGCAGTGGCATGACGCTGAAATTTTCTTGCGCCAAGCACCAGATGGAATCAATGTAACAGATCACACCAAGGGAACGGAATGCCTGCTGGTCACAGGGCCAAACGCCAGTGACATTCTGAAGCCTTTAGTTATTGGGCACGATCTGTCCAAGCCGTGGTTGAGCGTGCGTCTTGATGGGGCCGTCGCGGGACAACCATGTGTGTTGATCCGGGTTTCGTTTGCAGGTGAGTTGGGCTGGGAAATCCATGCCGATCCAGAAGCGATGCCTGCGATTTGGGATGCCTTATCTGAAGTAGGTGTTGCTCCGTTTGGTATGTACGCACTGAATTCGATGAGGATTGAAAAGGGATACCGAGCGTGGAAGGTCGATCTGTCAACTGATTACTCCCTGATCGAAGGTGGGCTTAATCGCTTTATCAAGTTTGACAAACCGCAGGATTTTTTAGGCAAGGCGGCACTGCTGGCGGAAAAAAGAAAGGCCGAAAGAAGGGGTTTGTCACGTTGGTTGTGGATGCAGGTGATATGGATGCGCCTTACATGGCACCGATCTGGCATGGCGATAAAATTGTTGGTGAAGTAACGTCTTGTGCTATGGGATATCGCACCAATAAGTGTATCGCTTTGGGTATGGTTCGCACTAATTCGATCGTAGCGGGTATCGAATTGGAGGTCGAAGTCTATGGCCAACACAAAATGGCAGTCGTGCAAAAAGATGTCCCGCTTTGGGATCCCACAAATGAACGAATTAAGGTTTGATTAATGACGCAGATAACACTTTTGGATGGTGGCATGGGGCAGGAATTGGTGCATCGCGCTGGTGACCGGCCTACGCCGCTTTGGTCAACGCAAGTGATGGTTGATCATCCTGGTATGGTCGCTGGTGTGCACCGCGATTTCGCCGCAGCAGGCGCCACTGTCGCCACCGCCAATACTTATGCCATCCATCATGACCGTTTGGATGGCACTGCATTAGAAGGCAAGTTCGGCGAACTGCACAGCTTGGCTTTAATAGAAGCGCGAGGCTTCAGTCGTGTCGCAGGATCAATTGGACCGCTTCGGGGATCATACCGTGCGGACCTTATGCCGACCCACAACGAAGCTGTAGCTAAGTTTGCTGAGGTGGCGCGAACTCTTGGTCCGCATGTTGATCTCATTATTTGTGAAACAGTTGTTTCACTGGCCCACACTCGGGCAATTCTTGAAGCAGCGCAATATGCGGGCAAACCGGTATGGATTGCGTTTTCAGTGTCCGATGAAGACGGCACAATGTTGCGATCTGGTGAAGCGCTTGCCGAAGCCAGGGCGCTTGTAGGTGGCGCTGAAGCTGTGATGGTAAATTGTTCAACGCCTGAAGTCATCATTGCTGCGTTAGATGTTTTGGTGACGTTTGACAAACCTTATGGCGCATACGCCAATGGGTTCGAATCGATTACTGATGGGTTTCTTGAAGAAAACTCAACTGTTGATAAGTTAAAAATGCGACGAGATTTTACGCCAGACCTTTACGCTGATCATGCGATGCGTTGGGTTAATCATGGTGCAACAATTATTGGAGGCTGCTGCGAAGTCGGCCCTGCACATATTGCTGAAATTGCTAGCCGTCTTTCTGCCGCCGGGCACACTATCATTTAAGGAACTGAAAGATGTCTGATCTTCCAAGTAAGGCACGTGTAGTTATCATTGGTGGTGGTATCATTGGGTGTTCGGTGGCTTACCACCTGAGCAAATTGGGTTGGACCAATATTGTTTTGCTTGAACGCAAACAGCTCACCAGTGGTACGACGTGGCATGCGGCAGGTCTGATTGCGCAGCTTCGCGCGACACAAAACATGACAAAGCTGGCGAAGTATTCACAAGAATTGTACGGCACACTTGAGGTTGAAACAGGCGTCGCCACGGGGTTCAAGCGCTGCGGATCAATTACGGTTGCCTTGACTGAAAATCGCAAAGAAGAGATTTATAGGCAGGCTGCCATGGCGCGTGCGTTTGGGGTTGAAGTTGAGGAGATTTCACCAAGCGAGGTGAAGACGAGGTATGAGCATCTTAACATTAATGGTGTCGTCGGGGGGGTCTATCTGCCGTTGGATGGTCAAGGTGATCCGTCTAACATCGCGCTGGCCTTGGCCAAAGGTGCGCGGCAACGTGGGGCAGTCGTAAAGGAGCGCGTGAAGGCCACAAGTGTTGTCCGCGTTGGGAAGCGGATCACGGGTGTGAATTGGGAAGACCCAAACGGGCATGGCACGATTGACTGCGATCACGTCGTGAATTGTGCGGGCATGTGGGGCCGTGAGATTGGCCAGATGTTGGGCACCAATGTGCCGCTGCAAGCATGTGAGCATTTCTACATTGTAACTGAGGCGATTGCGGGACTGACGCAGATGCCTGTGCTGAGGGTTCCTGACGAGTGTGCTTATTACAAAGAAGACGCTGGAAAGATGCTTTTGGGTGCGTTTGAGCCCGTTTCAAAGCCTTGGGGTCCTATTCCTGAGGGGTTTGAGTTTGATCAATTGCCAGAGGATTTCGATCACTTCGAACCGATCTTAGAGAACGCGATTGTTCGCATGCCAATGTTGGCCGAAGTAGGTATACGCACTTTCTTTAACGGGCCCGAAAGCTTTACGCCTGACGATGCCTATCATCTTGGCCTTGCGCCCGAGATGGACAACGTTTGGGTCGCGGCAGGGTTCAATTCCATTGGTATTCAGTCTGCTGGTGGGGCAGGTATGGCGTTGGCGCAATGGATGGATGAGGGCGCGAAACCGTTTGATTTAGGTGATGTAGACATCAGTCGGATGGAGCCGTTCATGGGCAATAAAAGGTTTCTGATGCAGCGGTCTAAAGAAACGTTGGGCCTGCTGTATGCAGACCATTTCCCGTTCCGCCAAAAAGTAACAGCACGCGGAGTGCGGCGCACGCCATTCCATCATCATCTTTTACAACATGGTGCAGTGATGGGGGAATTGTCCGGTTGGGAACGGGCCAACTGGTTCGCTAAAGAGAACCAGACCCCAGAGTATAAATACAGCTGGCAGCGACAAAATTTCTTTAACAATGTGGCAGTCGAACATAAGGCAGTGAGAGAAAATGTAGGCATGTATGATATGTCTTCTTTTGGTAAGATCAGGGTCGAAGGCCGCAACGCTGAAGCGTTTTTGAACTACGTCGGTGGTGGCGATTATTCGGTACCTATCGGCAAGATTGTTTATACGCAATTTCTGAACAATCGCGGGGGTATTGAGGCGGATGTTACTGTGACCCGCCTGTCCGAAATGGCTTATCTGGTCGTCACTCCTGCGGCGACGCGGCTGGCTGATCAGGTTTGGATGGAACGTAACTGTGGCGATTTTAATGTTGTCATTACTGATGTGACTGCTGGTGAAGGCGTTCTGGCAGTGATGGGGCCAAACGCGCGGAAACTGTTACAGGTCGTGTCGCCCGCCGATTTCACCAACAACGTGAACCCGTTTGGCACTGCGCAGGTAATTGAGATTGGGATGGGTATGGCCCGCGTTCACCGTGTTACCTACGTGGGAGAGCTTGGCTGGGAAGTTTACGTAAGTGCCGACCAAGCTGGCCATGTATTTGAAACGCTAAACGCCGCTGGGAAGGATTTTGGGCTGACATTGTGTGGAATGCACATGATGGATACTTGCCGCATCGAAAAGGGCTTTCGCCATTTTGGTCATGACATCACGTGCGAAGACCATGTGATGGAGGCTGGGTTAGGATTTGCCGTTAAGAAGGACAAATTAGACTTTATTGGCCGCGCGGCAGTATTAGAAAAGCAGGAAAGTGGGTTGAATAGGCGCATGCTGCAATTCAAGCTAACAGATCCGGAACCACTTTTATATCACAATGAACCCATACTGAGAGACGGTGAACTGGTTGGTTATCTATCGTCGGGTGGCTATGGGCACACATTGGGTGGGGCCATGGGGCTTGGCTATGTACCGTGCAAAAGTGAAACTTCTGTGGATGTGTTGGCGTCCTCTTATGAGATTGATGTGATGGGGACTAAGGTAAGCGCACAAGCTTCGCTGAAACCAATGTACGATCCCAAGTCTGAGCGTGTGAAGGTCTAAGCAAAAAATTCCTCCCCTTGCGAGCGGTCTTTGGAGCGGTCATGAGGGAGAAATGAAAAATCCAGAAAATCAAGACACCCTACGCGGATTTGGCTTTGCGTTAAGCGCCTATCTGTTGTGGGGGTTTTTGCCATTGTATTTAAATGCGATAAGCCACATCCCGGCGATCGAAGTCATCGCGCACCGTGTGTTATGGTCTGTGCCAGTGGCAGGTCTAATATTGACTCTTTTGGGCCGTACAAGTGATCTGGGGCGTATTCTGCGTGACCCCAAGGCGCTGGGGATGGGCTGTGTTACCGCAACGTTGGTGTCAATCAACTGGGGTGTTTACGTCTGGGCAATTGCGGCAGAACGTACGTTGGACGGCGCGCTGGGGTATTACATCAACCCAATTTTTAGCGTGTTTTTGGGGGCGGTTTTGCTTGGAGAAAAACTTAGCAAATTGCAATGGGCCGCGGTTGGATTAGCTACATTAGCAGTAGTTGTGCTGACCTATGCGAGTGGATCACTGCCGTGGCCCGCTTTAGCGTTGACGTTTTCTTGGGGGTTGTATGCGTATTTTAAACGCTCGCTGCCGATTGGTCCGAATCAGGGCTTCCTTCTTGAGGTGCTGATACTGTCCCCTATCGCCCTTGGCTATTTGATTTGGCTGGGGGGGCAAGGTGGCGGTAATTTTGTACCAATGTCGATGGACATGTGGTTGCTGATGGGGTGTGGAATCGTCACGGCTGTACCTCTGATGTTGTACGCGAACGGCGCCAAAGGGCTTCGGTTAGCTACCATCGGGATTATGCAATATATTGCACCGACGATGATTATGTTAATTGCTGTGTTCGTATTCGAAGAACCGTTTGGCAGCGCGCGCGCAATCGCGTTCCCGATAATCTGGGCTGCGTTGGGCCTGTACACATTTGCAATGTTTCGAGGCCGTAAGGCATGAGTAGTGATTATACGCCGCCCGATAGCCCACTTGATGTGATCCATGCGGACCATGAAATTTTGATCGTAAATAAGCCAAGTGGATTATTGTCAGTACCTGGTAAGGGCCCACATCTGGCGGATTGTTTGATTGCAAGAGTGCAGGTGGCGTTTCCGCAGGCTTTATTGATTCACCGTCTGGATCGCGACACTTCTGGTGTGATGGTATTTGCACTGACGCGACATGCGCAGCGCCATATTGGGTTGCAGTTTGAAAAGCGCATGACAAAAAAAACCTATGTGGCCCGCATTTGGGGTGTGTTAGAACCTAAAACAGGAACTGTAGATTTGCCACTAATCGTTGATTGGGAGAACCGCCCACTACAAAAAGTATGCCATGAGACTGGTAAGTTGGCGCAAACAGATTGGCGAGTTTTGCGCAGTGGCGCAAACGAATCCCGTGTGAGGTTAATGCCCAAAACTGGGCGCAGCCATCAGTTGCGGGTGCATATGCTCAGCCTTGGACATCCGATTCTTGGCGATCCGTTTTATACTCAGGGTGCTGCGCGCCAGTATGATCGACTGATGCTGCATTCAGAAGAGTTACGATTGCGTCATCCTGACGGCGGTGAAGGCGTGAAGTTTCGCGCAAAGGCACCGTTCTAAAAGACTTTCAACTGCGGCTCTGAGTGTTCCAAACAGCACAATTTGATTAAGACATTTTTGCAGTGCACTCGGATCATCTGGGTAGAATTGATTTAGGTGAATGCCTATACATATGTAGAATGTAATTCAGAAGGAGAGCTAATATGGGTCTGCGCATTAACGATACAATTCCGAATTTAACTGTTGAAACGGATCAAGGCACGTTTACTTTGCATGATTGGATTGATGACAGTTGGGCTATTATGTTCAGCCACCCGAAAGATTTCACGCCTGTTTGCACAACTGAATTTGGTGCAGTAGCACTATTGGCCGACGAATGGGACGCGCGCGAGACAAAAGTTATTGGTGTTTCAGTTGACGGTGTTGAAGACCACAAAAAGTGGAAGACTGACATTGAAGGTTTTTCCAATGCAAAGGCGGGTTTTCCGATTATTGCGGATGACGGTCTAAGTGTTGCAAAGGCATTCGATATGTTACCAGCTGAAGCTTATATGCCTGATGGACGCACACCTGCCGACAGTGCAACTGTGCGTGCTGTGTTCATTATTGGACCAGACAAAAAATTGAAACTATCGATGACCTACCCGATGAATGTTGGCCGTAATTTTGCAGAAATACTGCGTGCGTTAGACGCTTTGCAAACCGCAGCCCGTGAAAGTGTGGCAACACCAGCAAACTGGACAGTTGGGCAGGATGTTGTAGTGCCACTAAATGTGTCTGATGAAGACGCAATTGCTAAGTATGGGGCAATTGAAACCAAGCTGCCGTATCTACGGATGGCAAAATTGCCAACATAAAGGCACTATCATAAATGACAAAAGCCCTGCCAATTGGTGGAGCTTTTGTTGTCTAGTGTATCATTACTTAATACTAGCCCGCGGGAGCCTGGCGTGTCGTTGTCGCAGTATCCTGTTCTATCTGGGAAGCGCGCGTTAGTCTCGGGGCTGTGCGAAATTATGTCAGCTGTCGGTGTCTAGCTGGGCTATTTTTCTTGAATGATAAAATGGCTGTTTTGAGAGGAACTAGCTTGGCTGATGCTTGCTAAAGATTATACCGTTAAGGTAAAATGAACTATTGAACAAATCTTGCAATTCTATGGTTTGACTTGGATTTTGTTGGTAATGTAATCATAGACAATTCACTCGGCACGAGGCTGCTCCTGTTAGTAAGTAAGGAAACCTTGACCATTTGCAGAAGTTGCTGCAATCCAAGTAGTGAGTGTGCAGCCTGCACTCAAAAAGTGGCGCATAGTCATCGCAAACTTCAACAGTTATAACCTAATTTTGCATTTGACCTTTAGGCAAGGTGTCTTGCAACACAATGAGGCTATGATTGCCATACCTGTTGTATAGATCCCGAAAATACAAGGGGCCCCAACGTTTCCATTGGGGCCCAATCATAGAGAAAAGTTGAAGTAATTAGTCTTCTTTTGCTTCTTCTTTTACTTCTTCGCCAGTGGCCTGATCAACAACTTTCATCGATAGGCGTACTTTGCCACGATCATCAAAGCCCAGAAGCTTAACTTTTACTTCTTGGCCTTCTTTCAGAACGTCCGATGGATGGTTTAAACGACGGTTTTCGATCTGAGAAACGTGCACGAGGCCGTCTTTCTTACCAAAGAAGTTAACAAATGCGCCAAAGTCTACAATTTTGACAACTGTACCTGTGTAAACCATACCTTCTTCAGGCTCGGCCACTATGGACCAGATCATGTCGTAGGCTTTCTTGATGGCCACAGCGTCGGATGATGCGATCTTGATGATACCTTCATCGTTGATGTCGACCTTTGCCCCGGACACTTCGACGATTTCACGGATGACTTTACCGCCAGAACCTATGACTTCACGGATTTTGTCCGTAGGTATCTGCATGGTTTCGATTTTTGGAGCATGCTCAGAGAATTCACCGGCCGAAGACATTGCCTTGTTCATTTCGTTTAAGATGTGAACACGACCAACTTTGGCTTGGGCCAACGCTTCTTTCATAATGGCTGGGGTGATGCCAGCGATCTTGATGTCCATTTGCAAGGACGTGATACCTTTTTCGGTACCTGCAACTTTGAAGTCCATATCACCGAGGTGGTCTTCATCACCCAATATATCTGAAAGTATAGCATAGTTGCCATCGTCTTCCATGATTAGACCCATAGCAACACCAGCAACTGGTGCTTTTAATGGAACACCAGCGTCCATCATCGACAAGGAACCACCACAAACGGATGCCATTGAAGACGAGCCGTTGGATTCAGTGATTTCTGATACAACGCGAATCGTGTAAGGGAAATCTGTTGCTGCTGGAAGAACTGCCTGAAGCGCACGCCATGCGAGCTTGCCGTGGCCAATTTCACGACGACCTGGAGGGCCGAAACGACCAACTTCACCGACAGAGTAAGGCGGGAAGTTATAGTGCAACAAGAAGTTCGACTTATACATGCCCTGAAGGGAGTCTATCATCTGTTCGTCATCGCCGGTGCCCAGAGTTGTCACAACTAGACCTTGGGTTTCGCCGCGTGTGAACAGAGCAGAACCGTGAGTCCTTGGGAGGATACCAGTTTCAGACACGATGTCGCGGATTTCATCAGTCTTACGACCATCAATTCGCTTTCCTGTCTTTACAACATCGCCGCGCAAGATGGATGCTTCGAGTTTCTTGAGCGCGGAACCGAGATTCTCATCATCTAGCTGTTCTTCGGTAAGTGCTGCTTTGATTGCAGTGCGGGCTTCGGAAACGGCTGTTGTGCGTTCTTGCTTGTCAGAAATTGCGAAGGCTGCGCGCATTTGTTTTTCACCAGCTGCAGCAACAGCCTTAGACAAGTCAGAGTAATCAGGTGCAGAGAAATTGAACGGCTCTTTGGCAGCGTCTTCGGCCAGATCGACGATCATGTCGATGACGGGCTGAATTTGTGCATGGGCAAATTCGACAGCACCAAGCATTTCTTCTTCAGATAATTCGTAGGCTTCGGATTCGACCATCATTACTGCGTCTTTAGTGCCAGCAACAACAAGGTCTAAACGCTGATCTGGTTTTTCACGCAGTTTGTGCATGTCGTCCATTTCAGGATTCAGGATGTAATCACCATCTTCAAATCCAACGCGGCAAGCTGCGATTGGGCCCATGAACGGCGCACCGGAAATTGTCAGCGCAGCGGATGCTGCAATCATCGCCACCATGTCGGGATCGTTAACAAGATCGTGGGAAAGAACTGTACAGATCACGAGGACCTCGTTCTTAAAACCATCTACGAATAGTGGGCGGATCGGACGGTCGATAAGACGGCTCGTGAGCGTCTCTTTCTCAGTTGGACGTGCCTCACGCTTAAAGAAACCACCTGGGACTTTACCAGCGGCGTAATACCGTTCGTTATAGTGTACGGTTAAAGGAAAGAAATCCTGCCCCGGCTTTTGCTTTTTGGCGAACGTGACGTTGGCCATTACAGTTGTCTCACCATAGGTGGCGATCACTGTACCGTCTGCCTGACGTGCGACCTTACCTGTTTCCAGCGTTAGTGTCTCTTCGCCCCATTGGATGGATTTTTTAACTTCTTTAAACATCTATGTTTCCTGTGTCGGGGATCATTGGGCATATCCCAGGTCCCCTTTGCATTGGTGGCCCCATTACCACCGACCCCATATCCTCAGGCGAACGCCGGGGTCATAAGCGTCGCGTCGCAGATAAAAGGCGTTTACACGGGTTTTGTTTGTTTGGGAAGGGTCGTGTCATTGGTGCCGCTGGGAAGGTTAGTGCAGTGGGTCGGTTTGCCAAAGCCTGATCTTGATGCCGCCGTGATTGACCACAGGGCCAACGGGTTTGAACGGTAGGCCCGTTGCCTTTGCGAGGCTCTGTTCTGAGGTAATGATGCCCACACGCCAGCCTTTAAATTCTTTTTTTAGACGTTCACCAAGTGAAGCATACAGCCCATAAAGTGGTTTTTTGTTGCCGATGCGTCCACCATAGGGCGGGTTGGCGACTATTAGGCCTTTATCTGCACACGGTGGTATAATATCGCTGATAGGTTTCATCTGGAAATCGGTCTGTTCAGTCACGCCTGCACGTTTTGCGTTAGCTTGACACATCTGGATCGCGCCTGCATCGCGGTCGGTCCCATAAAAACGGTATGGTGTTTCTTTTGGTGGGCTACGAAGTGCATCAAAGGCTGTCGCGTCATAGCTGGCGAGATCTTGAAGCGCGAACACGCGACTGCGCCCTGCATCCAATCCCATTGCAATTTCAGCGGCTTCAATCGGGAAGGTTCCCGAGCCGCACATTGGGTCATAGACAGGCTCGTTGCCGTCAAAGTCACAACCGCGCAGAAACAACGATGCCAGCGTTTCGCGCATTGGGGCTTTATTCACTGCTTCTTTGTGGCCGCGCCTATGCAAGCTTTCACCGGAGGTGTCGAGGGAGAAAGTGACAAGATCGTCTTCAATCCGCACGCGTACACCAAAGTCTGCAGTCTTGGAAATGGTTGCGCCAACGACGTCTTTGATAGCATCTTCAACTCGCTGTTGCGCTGCGCCTGCGTGATAGATTTTAGATTTTCGACAGGTCGCCTCGACTTTGACGGTCGCACCTTGTGGGATCACGTCACCCCATGGGAATTTCTTGGATCTTTTGTCGAGTTGCGCGAGGTGCATTGCGCGAAATTCACCAATGCGGGCCAGCACGCGGGTTGCGCCGCGTAACGTTAGATTTGCACGCCAAACGTCTGGCCAATCGCCTGTGATCGTCACGCCGCCAGGAATTGTTTCAATGACTGTGAAGCCACGCTCGCGAGCTTCAATGCCAAGCAGACCTTCAAGGCCAGGTGCTGTGATTAGAAAAATTTCCATGTTTAAGATATTACACTGCTAGTGCGCAAACCGAAACCTCTTGAAATGGAAATGTGGTACTACTGAGAGAGGCCGTCAAACACTGCATTAGTGCCTAGATCAGGTATGATGGGTGCTAAATCCTGTAAGGGATTGTGCATTATATCTTCTTTGTCAGGGTCGATTAGCAAGAATCTGAAAGTTTTGAGTAAAGGTGATGACTTGGGGCATACTAAGTTGTGTGATGGGGCACCTAAACCTGGGGTAAGCTGCTGCTGAACATTTTTTTAAAAGTATAGTATGGGTTAAATTTGCATCTTTAGTTATCTGCTGGAATGAGCTCGGCGCTCGCCTTCGGTCTTGGTCAATTGATCAGCGGCTTCGATTCAAGTCTCATGGTTTTAGTATATGTAAATCATCGAAGTAGGTCACCAATCCAGGAGAAATAATGGCAACTGTTCCAGGAAGAATTGTCGACTGTAATACGATATATACGGTGCGTTTGTCCAAATAAGTTGCCCGATACTTGTGATGTTATCATCGTATGGAGCATATATGTGCAGATCTTGAGGAATAAGAAGAAAATTAGAAAGCATTGGGCCGCGATACGCCATGCTATTATGCCAATAAAGGGTGCTGAGACGATCAAAAAATAGTAAGTGCAGTTGCCATGATGTAAATTTTATATCGTTATAAAAAATTATTTCGGGCTATTAACAATTGTGCAATAATAGCAGCTGCAGCGAAAAATGCTACAGTGTGTGCTTGTGGGTGGTTACAAGAGATTAGTGCACTGGCAATAAGCAATACAAATGTGACGTTGAAATGTAAGCCTGTCACTCTGCAAAGCTTACTTTAAGAGACGCGAGGGCCAAACCTGCTAATTGCAGCAATGAGACAATGAAGAAAGTCCAGAAAAATATCACACTTGGTGGATGGTCGCTTCAAAGGCGTGACAGCTCAGAAATGATTGCTAGGTTCACGAAGAAGTTAAGAGGGTTTCAGTTTCTTGTGAATATTAACGCAAACTCATTGATTGCAAGTAATAAAATAAAGGGGAGAAATCAGCTTAACAACGACGCGTGTCCAGATGGCGATTTCCCCTAGGCATCTCAAAAGCACGATCTCAGAAAAGCATCGCCAACAGTACTCGCGAACATGGCAATAAGATCACCAATGTTTAGGCCAAGCGCGTCAGCCAAAAAGAAGGAATTCGAGGTGGAGGATGAGGGCAACGAGACCACAATCAATTTAGGTCGATAATCTTGGCATAAGAGATTTTCAGCCGAAATTAGGTAACGTTATAAATCAGTGAAGTAGAATGCTAATTGTCCCCCGACAAGTCGGAGGACAAAAAAGGTCAAGATCGCTATATGAGAACCAAATACTTTAAAAGCAAGTCCTGAGCTGCAATAGCGATAAGTAATACTTAGGTTTAGCGGCGGATACCTAAACGCTTGATGAGGTCTTGGTAGCGGGCCTCGTCTTTGCCTTTGGTATAATCCAATAATTTGCGACGCAGAGCAACCATTTTAAGAAGGCCACGGCGACCGTGGTTATCTTTTTTGTGGATCTTAAAGTGCTCAGTCAGTGTCATAATGCGCGATGTAAGGACGGCGACCTGAACTTCGGGCGAACCAGTGTCGCCTTCTTTGGTGGCGAATTCCTTCATTAGTCGTGTTTTATCTTCTACAGTAATCGACATCGGGGTCTCCTTGTTAAAAGGGTGGATGGCGCAAGCCGGGATGTCGTCCAGCAGGGCCCATGGAGGGTGACACAGCCTAATCAATAGCTGAGTGTTACGCCATAGAAAGATTTTTTAATAAACGCAAAGGAAAAGTGTCAAGTCGTTGCCGCTGGATTTTGGGATTAAGCTTGGACTTATTGTACCGTGCTAATGTCAAACGGAATCACTCAAAATTGAGAACCAAAAGGTTTGCAATCAAAAGCCAATTGCGTTGCCAGATCAGATGTGCGGGCTTTGTAGGCTAAAATCATAAAATCGTTGTTAGAATAATCCATTCTTGGTTAAAAATTATTTTACTGTGTTAAATTAAGTGAGGAGAACCAAATTTCTGGTCGTTGTGTGTAAGCGATATAAAGGGGGTGTTTGGGATGGCCTTCTTTAGTCAATCCTAGGTGCCAAAGTTTTACGCCATCGGCGAGCAAAAGATCTTTGACATCTGCGCCTCGGTTACGATGTTCCCCGTGGGTCCCCCAACCGCAAATCGTGACGTCGGCCCATGCAGCACCATCACGAATCGCACTATCGTTGTCGTTGCCAACCGGGTTGCTGGCCGTGCGCATCTTTCGTGGATCAGTGTCACGCCATGCAAAAATATTGGTCACGCGAAAGCCACCGTATCCAAGTGCGCGCGCGCGCCGTTCGCAGCGTTCTACAGTTGGATCATTCTGGATTTCAGTGGCTGTTGACGGATTGAGCATTACAAACTGAACCAAGCTGGCTGTCTCGTCCCAGACTCGCGTCAGGGAATAGCGGTAGCTTTCGCAATCGGAATAGACAGCCGTTGAAGGTGCGTCGCCTTTGGTATGGGTTCTAGTAATCATGATCAGCTTATGATCAAGTCGCGCAGTATTTGCCAGAGTGGTGCTGCATCTGGCAGTACTCTGGTTTGATATTTGGCAAATTCAATATTTTTTCTATTGTTAAAGACCTCTTAAAGCTGGCCGTTTTAAAAGAAATTAGGTTTTTCACAGTTTTGTGGCGTAAAAACTATTTAAGCATAAAAATAGTGACACTTTAATTAGCCAAAATCAGGTCATGTGTGAACTTATTCATAGCTGTTTAATTCTGGTTGTAACTAGTTCTCGTAATAGGGCTGATCCGTTCGACGATGTCCGCATTGATCAAAATCAAAGTGGGGGCTGCAGGGCAGGAGATTTTGTAAGAAGCCAGCTAAGACAATGGGATCGGACTGTCTTTTCAAATCTACCTTGATGGCAACCCAGTCCTGGTTGATCAGTAGCTTTGAGCATATGGTTAAGGGATCCTTCCATGATGATTTTTGGAGCAACATAAATTTAGGAACGAACGAATACTCGTGTTGGGTGCATTTCGCCTGATTTGAATGTGCCAACTGCAATGGCTTGGCCTGCGTGGTCGGCCCAACATTCTTCACCGTATTCCACGTTGCCCATGACCAGAGCGGGATTGCCGTTGCGTAATTTGGTAACACTCGCTTCGGGGCAGTGTACTCTCGGTAGGTCGGTGAGGCCTGTTTCTAGGGGTAAGATTAGATGGTCTAGCCCGTCAGTTTTTGCGTGGGTATCCAACTGGTCGAGCGTGACGCCGTCTTTCGCATCAAATGGGCCAGACCAGACGCGGCGTAATTCGCGCACGTGGCCAAAACAGCCCAATGCGTCCCCCAGGTCGCGGGCAATGGCACGGACATAGCCGCCTTTGCCGCAGGTCATTTCAAGTGTCACGTGATCTGCGTCAGGCCTATCTGTGAGCAACAGTGCTTCGACCCACAGGGGGCGTGCAGCGATTTTAAATTCTTCGCCGTCACGGGCTCGTTTGTAGGCGCGTTCACCATCAATTTTAACGGCGGAAAAGAGAGGCGGCGTTTGCATAATATCACCTATAAAATAGGTGAGTTGAAATTTAATTTCCTCATCAGTCGGACGCGTATCACTTTGTATAGTGATTTCACCTTCGGCATCATCAGTGTTAGTTTTTTGACCAAGGCGCACAGTGAAGGTGTAGGCCTTCAGTGCGTCAGTGATGTAGGGCACAGTCTTTGTTGCCTCACCTAAGGCCACAGCCAAAACGCCTGTAGCGTCAGGGTCCAAAGTTCCCGCATGACCGGCTTTTTTCGCATCGAGCGCCCATTTCACCTTGTTAACCACAGATGTAGAAGTGATCCCTGCCGGTTTGTCCACGATAAGCCATCCGTGTAGGTCGCGTCCTTTGCGTTTGCGTGCCATGAAGCCTCCAGTGTTCGATCAGATAGGCGGATTAGTCTGCTGTGCCTGTCGCGTCAAGCACAGGACAGTTTAGTAAGCCAACAATTGGATCAAGTTGCTAACCAAAATCTGAGCGGTTTAGCGATGGAGCGTAAAGCTTGTTTACTTAACCACTGAAGTACGGCGCATTGTATAAGACAAGACGGTTGCCGAATAGTCGTGCTCAATCGTGGAGGTTCACCCTAACATTCGATATCGCGAACACTGCGTGGGTTCCGTCGCTGGAAGTGCTAACCCTACTATGCATAAATTTTAACGTGCCATTAACGATGAAACGCGGATGCATAACCTTGTTGATCAAAAGCATTGATCTGGCTTGCACGGCGTCAGAGCAGTTAGATTTATGATCAAGACACTCAAAATTTTCATAGCTTCTAAAGGTTTCCACAATACAAAATACACCACTGGTAAGTAGTCCAAAGTTGCTGGGAGCATTAAATGAAATAACTGGAGTTTCTAGGATGCTGTCTTAGATGTAATGCCCAACCGGAACTCGGTCTTGATGGTACATCCCAGTATTCATTCCAAAGATTAGAGTTTGACCTGTGTCGTCCTAAACAGCTCAAAAAATGCTAAATATATTACTCGCATCGATGCGTAGAAATAATTGCACACCTTCGTTGGAGGTCACCTCACTCATTGTGTAGCGGGCACCTGAGTAAATTGTGTTGTCGTAGGTAATTGTGGCAGCGGGAAGCGCTAGTAGGAAAAGACCTACCAACTAGCGCATCAGTCAGTGTCGTCGGAAATAGGGCTTTCAGGCTCAGCAGCCACATCTTTGGCCACTCGATCCTCCGCAAACATTACGCGGGTTGCATCCATGCGGTCATACATATCGTCAATGCGAAACCGCAGGTCTGGTGTGACCTTTAGTTTCATGCCGCGTGATATAAGGTGCCTAAGTTCACCTTTGTTCCGCGCCAAAGCTGCGATCGCTAAGTCGGCATCTTTTCCGCCTAGTGGCAGAACGAAGCAGGTCGCAATGCTCAAATCAGGGGTCATGCGAACTTCACCGACTGTGATGGACATGCGCTGCAAGTCAGGGTCATGGACCTCTCCGCGTTGCAATAATTCGGACATTGTACGGCGGATCAATTCGCCCACGCGCAATTGCCGTGTCGTTGGGCCGTCCTTGCCTTGAAATCTATTCTTTGCCATATTGTGCGTGTAATGGGGTTGAGTGGCATTGCCAAGCAGGTCTACGCGAATGTGACTACCAAATTACAAGAGGACACTAACATGACAGATTTGCCAGGTATTGTGGTTACAGGTGGATCTGGCCGAATGGGTCAGATGTTAATTAATGCTGTGCAGGCATCTGAGGCATGTGCGCTGGTCGGTGTTTTGGAGTGCAACGGTCATGATTGGGTTGGTCAGGATGTTGGTGTTGCTATGGGCGGTGCTGCGATTGGTGTGACTGTCAGTGATGATGCGGTAACTACATTCGCAAACACACAAGCGATTATTGATTTCACGGCGCCAACTGCGACGATTGGGTTTGCCGAACTGGCCGCACAAGCCCGCGCGGTGCATGTGATTGGCACAACGGGTTTCACTGAGAGTGATGTTGCTAAGCTCGAGGTGGCAGCACGTCATGCAGTAATTGTGCGGGCGGGAAATATGTCACTTGGTGTTAACCTGCTGGTGCAGTTGACCAAAAAAGTTGCAGCGGCACTAGATGAAGATTTTGATATTGAGATTATAGAGGCTCACCATCACCATAAAATCGATGCACCTTCAGGAACTGCATTGATGTTGGGTGAAGCGGCTGCATCAGGTCGTGGAGTGGTACTGAAAAATGTGAGCGATGCTGGGCGAGACGGTATCACAGGTGCGCGCACGCGGGGTGACATTGGTTTTGCAGCCATCCGGGGTGGAGACATTGTGGGTGAACACGACGTTTTATTTGCGGCACCAGGAGAGCGTATCAAGTTGACGCATATTGCAACGGATCGCGCTGTTTTTGCCCGTGGTGCGCTTAAAGCTGCGCTTTGGGGCCTGACTCAGAAGCCAGGATCTTACAATATGCTAGATGTGTTGGGTCTAAACAACGAGTGAACTAATTTATATATCCGTGAGTAGTCCTTTAAAAAACAGAAAAGAAATCCTTCTATGTTTCGCATCTTTGTTTTTATTGCAGTTATATGTGTCATGTTACCTGAAAATGCTAAGGCATTTGAACGTATCAGGGACCGCAACACGTTTGTTGACGCTGTCGATGGCAAGGATCTTAGGATCGCATTTTATGGCCTTACGCTAAATGTTTCAGCGGATGGCTCTATCGCAGGACGTGCAATTGGATGGGGTATTTCGGGAACGTGGATCTGGGAAGACGGATATTTCTGCCGAGATATGGATTGGTCTGGTACCGCGATTGAGTACAATTGCCAGCTGGTTGAGCTGAGTGGGGATCGTATCCGTTTCACAGTCGATCAAGGTGATGGCAGTGACGCGGTGCTGCGTATACGCTAATGCCCTGCTAGAAATCTACGGCAATGCCTTTTCTCTCCCAATCTCCAAAACGAACAGGTTCGGGGCCATCGCGACCACCAAGTTCTTCGGGTAGCTCCATCGACTTTGCCTTTTTGCGACGGTCTTCTGCCTCGGAAAGTGCGCGTTTGGCGGTATCACCAAGGTCTTTGGGTGTGTCTGTCATGTCGACTCCTTGCGGTGGTTATGTGTCTGATATACTCCGCATATACCAATAGCCAAGGGGTAAGAGATGTCGCAGCAACAAGGTTTAGGGCCACGCAGGGCCGCATTGTATATGCTCGATCAGGTCACGGGTGAAGGTAAACTGCTGCCGGAACTCATCGGTGAAGGAGCATTGCAGCATCTTTCGCCCGAAGACCGTGCCCGAGCCCAGCGCCTGACAGCTGAAACTTTGCGCGGATTGGCGCGTGCAGATAGGATGTTGGCGCGGTTCTTGCAGAAGACCCCACCATTGTCGGTGAGAAATGTTTTGCGTCTTTGTACTGTCGAGTTAGCAAGTGGTGAAGCGCCGTACGGCGTTGTGAATGCTGGCGTTGAGATGGTGGCGCGAAGTCAGCGCACATCATCAATGAAGGGTCTTGTGAACGCTGTGCTCCGTAAAGTCGCTGCTGAAGGCTCCGAAGGATGGTCACAATTGGCCACACCGCGCATGCCTGGTTGGTTACGAAGCCCGCTGAAAGATGCCTACGGATCAGAAGTCGTGGCTGCAATTGAGATCGCACAGTTTGCAGGTGCGCCGCTGGATATTACCGCCAAGGGTGACCCGAATGCTGCAAACGAGACACTGAAAGGTGAAATTTTGCCAAGTGGAACCATCCGTCTACGTGATGCGGGGCAGGTGTCTGCTTTACCAGGTTTTGAGGCAGGTGATTGGTGGGTGCAAGATGCAGCGGCAGCGATTCCAGTGCAAGTTTTGGCACCACAAAAAGGTGAAAAAATCCTTGATTTGTGCGCGGCACCTGGTGGTAAAACAATGCAACTCGCCGCATCTGGTGCGGATGTAACAGCAGTGGATTCATCTGAAGGGCGGATGATTCGTGTAGGCGAAAATTTAGCACGCACTGGTTTAAATGCGAGAATGATTACGGGAGACGCGTTCGCGTTCACAGATGGTGGTTTTGACGCTATTTTGCTGGATGCACCTTGTTCTGCGACAGGTACAATCCGTCGCCATCCCGATTTGCCATATGCCAAAGACGGTTCCGAGTTCGGTATCTTGTTTCACCAGCAGGCGCGCATGATCGACCATGCGATAAGACTTCTGAAACCTGGTGGGCGTTTGGTCTTTTGTACCTGCTCTCTGCTACCTGACGAGGGTGAAGTGCAAGTCGAAGAAGCGCTTGCGCGTAACGCTGGTTTGACGGTCGACAGTTCGGCCCTTAATTGTGTTGGTATCGACCCCGCTTGGCGGACTGACGACGGTGGGCTGCGCCTGCGTCCTGATTACTGGGCGGATAAAGGTGGTATGGACGGCTTCTATATTGCGCAATTGCGAAAGCCTGTAGGACTTTAAACGTGACCTAGCGAGTAAAATAAATATATAAGTATATTACGCAAAGATGCTGAATAGCACGGGCGAAGGACGAGACAACGCGGTGGACACATCTGACACATATTCAAGACGCGAACGTTTGATGAATCAGCTGCATGCTTGGCGGGTGTCACGGACACGGCCTGCGACAGGGTTTCAATCCAATCCTGAACCCAAAATGATTGGACATTATTCGCGTGGTAGGCAGTTGCTTGCGGGAAATTTCCTGTTTTCGGGCCATTTAATTGAGGCCCCTGGTATAAATTTATGGGAGGCGGCAAAACGGGTAACAACATCGACTAATTCTGCGCATGGGTTCGCCTGGCTTGATGATCTGGCGGCTGTAGGGGACACAAAAGCGCGCCTTGCCGCGCAAAGTTGGGTGAGCGACTGGATTGTTCGGTATGGTCACGGTCGCGGTGCTGGCTGGACACCCGACATAACTGGCCGACGATTAATTCGCTGGGTCGCACATGGATGTTTTCTTTTGCGTGGGGCCGACAGGGACGCATCACAGGCCTATTTTAGATCTGCTGCCCAGCAAGCGATTTTTCTATCACGCCGCTGGCACATCGCGCCTGCTGGCCTGCCCCGGTTTGAGGCATTGGCCGGTATGATCTATGCGGGTCTTTCGTTACGGGGGATGGAGAACCGAATTGATCCTTCGATTGCGGCCCTGGCCCACGATTGTAAAATTCAGATTGAGCCGGATGGCGGTATTGCATCGCGTAACCCAGAAGAATTACTGGAAATTTTGACGTTACTAACTTGGGTTGAAACGGCACTTACCGGGTCGGGGCGCAAAGTGCCTGAAGCGATACTTTCAGGGATGGCGCGAATGGCGCCTGCGTTGCGTGCAATGCGCCATTCTGATGGAGGTTTAGCGCGGTTTCATGGTGGTGGTCGCGGGCTTGATGGTTGGCTTGATCAGGCATTGGCGGCTGTCGGTACTATGGAACAACCTGATCAGGGTTTGCATATGGGGTACGTCAGGCTTGCTGCGGGTCGCACTAGCTTAATAGCAGACACAGTAGCGCCACCAATACTTGCAGCAGCTGCCGAAGCACATGCCTCAACACTCGCTTTCGAACTAACGTCTGGTCGTCGGCCGTTGATTGTGAGCTGTGGGTCGGGCTGTAGTTTTGGGCCCGAATGGCGCCGCGCTGGACGCGCCACACCAAGCCACTCGACGTTGTGTCTCGAGGGCGTATCATCAGCCTTCATTACAGTACGCAAAGATGGCGCGGAACTGCTCTGCTATGGGCCAAAAAATGTGCAGTCGGAATTTACTGGGTTGGGGGATAGCGATCGCCTTGAGATGGCCCATGATAGCTACCGCGCGTCACACGGATTAACTCATGTGCGCACACTTGAACTGAGCAACCATGGTCGGGCCCTGGCGGGTGAAGACCTGCTGACTATTCTTGAAGAAGTTGATAAGCAAACTTTTGATAAGGCGCTCAACAACGAAAAGCTGCAAGGCATTCCGTGGTCTGTGCGGTTTCATTTGCACCCCGAAGTGGATGCAATTATCGATTTAGGGGGAGCAGCAATATCGCTGACGCAGAAGTCTGGTGAAATTTGGGTGTTTCGCCATGATGGGGTGGGCGAAATGCATCTTGACCCGTCAGTTTATTTGGAAAATGGCCGCTTACGTCCGCGGGCGACGCAACAGGTGGTTTTATCCGGACGCGCAATGTCATATGCGACTCGCATCTGTTGGTCTTTGTCCAAAGCGCAAGACACGCCAACTGCCTTGCGAGATGTAAAAGAGAACCAGCCTGAGCTGGACGTTTGACCTGTTTGAGGAGCACTACATGACTGACCTTCAACCTATTCGCCGTGCACTGCTATCTGTATCTGATAAAACTGGATTGATCGATCTTGGGCTGGCATTGACCGCTCGTGGGGTCGAGTTGTTGTCTACTGGTGGCTCTGCAAAGATTTTGCGTGACGCAGGGCTCGACGTGCGTGATGTTGCGGATGTGACGGGCTTTCCTGAAATGATGGATGGTCGTGTAAAGACACTTCATCCAGCTGTGCATGGTGGATTGCTAGCGCTGCGCGACAATGATGCGCATTTGGCAGCAATGAATGAACATGGGATCGAAGCAATTGATCTGTTGGTGGTGAACCTTTATCCCTTCGAAGAAACAGTAGCGGCGGGAGCAGGATACGATAATTGTATCGAAAATATTGATATTGGTGGCCCTGCTATGATACGCGCGGCTGCGAAGAATGCGTCGTTTGTGAACGTGGTTGTTGATGTTCAGGACTACGTTGCGCTGTTGGCTGAATTAGAGTCCAACGACGGTGCGACGACACTGGCGTTTCGTCAAACCATGGCTCAAACAGCCTACGCACGCACTGCAGCTTATGACGCGGCAGTAAGCACGTGGATGGCAAGCGCAATTGGCAATGCCGCGCCGCGTCGTAAGGCCGTCTCTGGAGTGTTGGCGCAAACTCTCCGTTATGGAGAGAATCCGCATCAGGCTGCGACGTTCTATATTGATGGGTCTGACCGGCCAGGAGTCGCGACTGCTACTCAGCATCAAGGTAAAGCATTATCCTATAATAACATAAACGACACTGACGCAGCTTTTGAACTTGTTAGTGAATTTGCAGTTGCTGATGGACCTGCAGTGGCGATCATCAAACATGCCAATCCTTGCGGTGTGGCGTGTGCTAAAACATTTGTTGAGGCATACAAAAAAGCGTTTGAATGCGATCAAACGAGCGCGTTTGGCGGTATTATTGCGCTGAACGGTGAGCTGGACGCTGAAACTGCCGAAGCGATCACTGGCATCTTCACGGAAGTCGTCATAGCGCCCTCTGCGACAGACGCCGCTAAGGTAATCTTCGCTGCAAAAAAGAACTTGCGTCTTTTGACGACCGGTGCTTTGGCAAATCCGATGTCTGTGGCGCAGACAATCAGGCAGGTGTCGGGCGGTTATCTAATGCAAGATAAGGATAATGGACGTGTTGTGGCCACTGACCTTAGGGTAGTGACCAAAATCCAACCAACGGATGTTCAAATGGCCGATCTGTTGTTTGCGTGGAAAATTGCAAAGCACGTTAAATCCAACGCGATTGTTTATGTCAAAGATGGCGCCACGGTGGGGGTTGGTGCTGGCCAGATGAGCCGTATCGACAGTGCCTTGATTGCCGCGAAAAAGGCTGAACGCATGGCTGATGCGCTGGGGCTTTCTGCTCCTTTGACTAAGGGGTCAGCAGTTGCATCTGACGCATTTTTCCCATTCGCTGATGGCCTACTTGAGGCGGTAGCTGCGGGTGCGTCGTGCGTGATTCAGCCTGGTGGTTCCATGAGAGATAGTGAAGTGATTGCAGCGGCAGATGAAGCTGGTCTTGCTATGGTTTTCACAGGTATGCGGCATTTTCGGCACTAATAGCGGATCAAAAAGGCAATTCAAATGTGGATGACTTACTGGACAGGCTTTTGGATTTTCTTGTTTGATCAGGTCACGAAGTATATCGTGCTTTATCAGATAAATTTGCCTGCATTGCCAAACCAAACCTATGAAGTGTTTGCGCCGTTGCTGACTTTGCGCATGGCTTGGAACCGTGGGGTGAATTTTGGACTATTTGCTGATTTCAACATGCGCTGGGCGCTGATTGCAGTGGCATTGACCATTTCGGTATCTGTGATTTGGTGGATACGGCGTGATGATGTAGGGCTCTGGGCTCATTTTAGCGCCGGTTTGTTGGTTGGTGGTGCGATGGGCAATGTTGTGGACCGCATATTACACGGAGCCGTCGCGGATTTTTTAAATGTGTCATGCTGCGGGATCAACAACCCCTACGCATTTAATATAGCGGATATTGCGATTTTTGTTGGTGCGATTGGGCTTGTGTTGTTTACAGATGGCGGCGACAAAAAGAAGATAGCGTGACGCGTGCCAATGATTGCTCTATGATGCTACAATTAAGACGTGAGGATACGATGAAGATAATCTTGTGTTTTGGTGTAATAGTGGCTCTGACCGCTTGCGCGGGCAGCGGTAGCGGGTTGCGGGACTTGCGTTCTAACGGTGGCGGGCCAGACGAATTTAGGGTGATGCCGGCTGGTGCGCTTGTGTTGCCCGATAATGTCACAACTTTGCCAGAGCCAACACCGGGTCAGTCCAACCGTACTGACCCCTCGCCAGACGCTGATGCTGTCGCAGTTCTAGGCGGCAATCCCAACGTGTTAATCCCTAATGGCATCCCTGCAAGCGATGGCGCTTTAATGTCGGTAGTCAGGCGCAACGGTGTTGACCCTTCGATTCGCCAAACACTCGCGACAGAGGATGCAGGGTTTCGTTTGAGCCAGACGCGTTTTGGGTTTAGCCGTGGGCGCAATCGCTATTTCAGCGCTTATGCCAGTCAGGCACTTGACGCGTATTCTGAGCTTTGGCGTTTCCGCAATGCAGGTGTCGCGACGCCGTCAGCACCACCCCAATAACGACTCAAGTCAGTGCACTTGATGGTTTGCTACTTTTCTAAAGCCACCTCACATCTACGTATGGCCCCTTGAAGCGCACTGCGCGTGGCGTAGATAATGATTGTATTATTAGCGGAGTTATAAAATGCGTGTTCTCGCTGCGGCCCTTGCCGTGTTCGCCACTTCTGCCCCTGTTTTCACGCAGGCAGAGGAAGTTACGACCTTCCAGCTGGACAATGGTATGGATGTGGTCGTTATTGAAGATCACCGCGCGCCTGTCGTGGTACACATGTTGTGGTATCGCGCAGGATCAGCCGACGAACCCGTTGGCTCTTCCGGTGTTGCGCACTATCTGGAACATTTGCTGTTTAAGGCGACTGACACGGTTGAAAGTGGTGAATTTCAGCGAGTCGTTGCGGAAAACGGTGGGTCTGACAATGCGTTTACCAGTTATGATTATACTGGATATTTCCAGCGTGTTGCAGCAGACCGTTTGCCATTAATGATGCAATATGAGGCTGACCGGATGAACAATCTGGTGCTAACAGAAGATGACATTGAGACTGAACGTGGCGTGATTTTAGAAGAGCGCAATCAGCGCACTGAAAATTCACCTAATGCCTTGGCGCGTGAACAGATGCGCGCAGCACAGTTCCTGAACCACCGTTATGGCGTACCGATCATTGGGTGGAAGCATGAGATGGAAACGCTTGATATGAACGACGCGTTGTCGTTCTATGAATTATATTACTCCCCTAACAATGCGATCCTTGTCGTTGCAGGTGACGTAGATCCAGATGAAGTTTTTGCATTAGCCCAAGAATATTATGGTCCCATTCCAATGGAACCCAACTTGCCCCAACGGTTTCGAACACAAGAACCGCCACAAACAGCAGAACGTCGTTTGATTTTTGAAGATCCAAGGGTGGCGCAACCCTATCTGACTCGCAGCTACCTTGCGCCTGAACGTGACGCTAGCATGCAAGAAGATGCTGCAGCATTGACCTATTTGGCAGACCTCCTAGGTGGATCACCATTCACATCGGCGCTGGGTATTGCGTTGCAGTTTGAGACCAATACCGCTGTTTATGCAGGCGCGTATTATGATGGTTTGAACCTTGATGATGGAACATTCAGTTTTACGGTTGTTCCATCTGAAGGCGTAGGCTTGCAGGAGGCTGAAGACGCCATGGACGCTGCGATTACGAGTTTTCTTGAGGCTGGAATCGATCCTGAGCGGATGAAAGCTCTACGAACGCAGCTTAAGGCAGGTGAAATATATGCCCGTGATAATGTTGGAGGGCTGGCACGCCGTTACGGCGCTGCACTTACATCTGGTTTAACTGTGCAAGATGTCCAAGCATGGCCTGATATACTGCAAGGTGTAACTGCCGAAGACGTTCTTGCGGTCGCTGAACGCGTGCTCGATCGCAATCAATCTGTTACAGGCTGGGTCATCCCAAGCCGAGAGGTTTTTCAATGATCCGTTTATTCTTCGCCTTCGTGTTGTCGCTGAGTGCCGTTTCGGCCCGCGCCCAAATGGAAATACAAGAAATCACATCGCAGGGTGGTATTAACGCGTGGTTGGTGCAGGAAGAATCCATTCCATTTGTGGCAATTGAAATAGTCATTGATGGCGGTGCCACGCTAGAAGACCCTGCAAAACGGGGGGTGACGAACCTGATGATGGCCCTGCTTGAAGAAGGTTCGGGTGATCTTGGCGCGCGTGAATTTCAAGAAGCCCGTGAGAGGATTGCAGCATCTTTTGGGTTTAATGCTTACGATGACTCCATCTCAATATCTGCAGTGTTCCTGACAGAAAATCGCGATGAAGCTATGGCGCTGCTGCGCGGCGCGATAATTAAACCAAGGTTTGACGCTGCTGCGATTGAACGCGTGCGCGCACAAATTCTGTCAATTATCCGATCTGACGCCCAAGATCCAAATAGCATTGCAAGTGCTACATTTGATGCCGCAGCGTTTGGTGATCATCCCTACGGTACATCGATTGATGGCTCGGCTGAAACTGTTTCCGCCCTTACGCAAGATGATTTGTTTGAAGCCCACGGAAATGTGCTGGTTAAAAGCCGTGTCTACGTGGGTGCATCTGGTGATATTTCAGCGCAAGATTTAGGTGCGCTCATTGACAATCTACTTGGTGATCTGCCGATAAATGGCCCCGCCTTTCCACCGCGCGTTGAATTTGGGCTAGGTGGTGGAACGACTATTGTCCCGTTTGAAACGCCACAATCTGTCGCGCTGTTTGGCCATGCAGGTATTGAACGCGACGATGATGATTTCTTTGCTGCCTTCTTGCTCAATGAAATCCTCGGTGGACGCGGTGTTCAAAGCCGTCTGATGCGCGAAGTGCGTGAAAAACGTGGTCTGACTTATGGAGTCAGTTCTTACCTTGTTCCCAAAACTCTATCGGAAGTTTACCTTGGATCTGTCGCATCTGCCAATGGCACGATTGCCGAAGCGATTAACGTGATTCGTGATGAATGGGCTTTGATGTCTAAAGAGGGCGTTAGCGAGGTGGAATTAAATCAGGCCAAAACTTATCTGACGGGTGCTTATCCACTTAGGTTTGAGGGCAATGCTAAAATCGCAGGAATTCTTGCATCGATGCAATGGACCGGTCTAACATCGGAATATATCGTTAATCGTAATGATTTTGTGAATGATGTGACCCTGGATGACATCAACCGTGTTGCAGCTGAACTGTTGGACCCTAGCGGGCTACATTTTGTTGTTGTTGGCCAACCTGAGGGCCTGGAGGTGAGCGACTAACCACTGTTTGCCCTATTAGAATCGCCCGTTAACATGTTAAATATTAAGCTATGACTGTACCTGATCCCAATATAAGCGATCCAGCCCCCAAATCTGGTGATGTTCGTCCTGTTATTCGCCAACTCGACGATGCTGCGATCAACCGCATCGCTGCGGGTGAGGTTGTAGAACGTCCAGCGTCGGTGGTCAAAGAGCTCATTGAAAATTCTTTGGATGCGCGTGCGTCGCGTGTTGAGATTTTTGTTGCCGACGGTGGGAAGACACTAATCCGTGTTATTGACAACGGCGTTGGGATGACGGCGGTGGATTTACCGCTGGCCCTGTCACGTCACGCCACGTCAAAGATCGATGGGTCTGACTTACTTAACATTAACAGTTTCGGTTTTCGTGGTGAGGCGTTGCCATCTCTTGGCGCTGTTGGTCGACTGACGATACGAAGCCGCACTCCTGGTGGCGAGGGATGCGAGGTTTCAGTTTCAGGGGGCGCCCACACCGTGGTTCGTCCAGCGGCTTTAACAGCCGGAACAGTCGTTGAATTGCGGGATTTATTTTATGCAACTCCCGCCCGCTTGAAGTTTCTACGCACGGATCGTGCAGAGATGCAGGCGATTGGTGATGTGGTTAAACGCCTTTCGATGGCGGAACCTTTTGTGACATTTGTTTTAATAGATTTAACTGGTGGCAAGTCTCGTGTTGTGTTTCGTGTTGATGGTGAGACGGGTGATATATTTGAGGCTTTGCATGCACGATTACGCGATGTTCTGGGCAAAGATTTTGCTGATAATGCACTGGCAATCGATGCGCAGCGCGAAGGTGTGCATCTAACAGGATATGCTGCGCTGCCGACCTATTCGCGCGGGTCGGCTGTGCAGCAGTTCCTTTATGTGAATGGCCGTCCAGTTCATGACAAAGTCCTCATCGGGGCGCTGCGTGGAGCCTACATGGACACGCTGAGCCGCCACAGGCACCCTGCAGCGTGCTTGTTTATTGATGTCCCTCCAACCCGCGTTGATGTCAATGTGCATCCCGCAAAGTCAGAAGTTCGTTTTCGTGACCCTGCAATTGTGCGGGGACTAATTGTCAGTGGGTTACGCGCGGCTTTGGTACAAGCAGGGCATCGCGCATCTTCAACAGTTGCTAATGAAACTTTGGAAGCGATACAGCCTGAATTGATGACACCGCGAGTTTATCAAATGGATCGTCCCACTGGTGGCAATGGCCCTTCGTATCGTCCGAGCGGGTTTGCAGACATGACGGCAGACATGTCAGGCCGTGTTGAAACAATCAAACAGAACGACGGCCCAAGTGTTGAAGGACGCCCACTTGGCGCGGCCCGTGCGCAGGTCCATGAGAATTACATCATCGCTCAGACTGAGACTGGTATTGTTATTGTTGACGGCCATGCGGCGCATGAACGGTTAGTTTATGAAAAGCTAAAAAGCCAAATGGCGGAAAACGGGGTCGCTGCGCAGGCATTATTAATTCCTGAAATTATTCAAATGTCAGACGACGATGCGGCGCAATTGCTGGCAGTTGCTGACGATCTAACGCGGTTAGGCCTGACACTCGAACTCTTTGGTGGAAGTGCCATTGCTGTGCGCGAAACGCCCGCGCTATTAGGGGAAGTCAACGCAGAAGCGATGTTGCGTGACATTCTGGACGAACTAACTGATCTTGGATCAAGTACACTTGTGCAGGAAAAACTTGAAGCGATCCTGAGCCGTGTTGCCTGCCATGGTTCTATTCGCACAGGACGTTCGATGCGTGGTGAAGAAATGAATGCCTTGCTGCGGGAAATGGAACGCACACCACGTTCGGGGCAGTGCAACCACGGGCGGCCGACCTATGTAGAACTGAAACTCAGTGACATTGAGCATTTGTTTGGGCGTACCTGAAGCATTTTTCTCGAATGTCAGCGTGCTGGGCTGGGCAATAACGGAACTCTGACTTAAGGATTATTAATCATAGCGATTTGCATACGTATTCGCTGAAGTATTGTCGTGGCAAAATGCAGATCTGTTGTGGCACTGGTGATGTGTTCCCTGTTCAGGAGGACTTCATATATTGTTCTGACAAGCTATTTTTTATTGTTGGTCTCTCTTTGCCTTTAGTTGCGATGCATATTAAACCTTATTAAGAGTGAAGCTTAATTCTGATTGCTATTAGACAGCCAGCCAGACTTCTGGGCAGGTTTGCCTAGAAGCTTGGCTGAATGGCAAACGAAGCTCTGCTCTGGAAAACACATTGATGTTTTGTAATTAGCCTATGTTATTAGGTTAGGCTGACTGTGCCAAGCTAACAATAAATCACTGCGAGGTCATGCTTGACTGACAAAAGGTGCTAACTTCCGGCGGGAAGCTAATGAAACAGATGGCGCATACCGTATTAAAGAACTGTGCATTATTTTTGTAGATTAATACAGGTGGACGCTTTTTGAGAATTAGGCGACTTATCAACATTACGAATTACAAAACTTCAAGCTTGAGTTTTGGGTTAATGAAGACCACTTTCAGCCCAAAACTATAGAGGCGCAACTAGAATATTTTAGATGTGAATTCTTTGTTTCGTAACATATGCAGTCAAATTTGTAGAAATGGTTGCAAAATTCGTGGGATTAGACTGTTAAAGCGCAATGGTGCGTCGGTAGCCGCCAGACAAATACAATCTTCGCCCATTTCAGCAATCGGCTGATGGTTGAGGTCTTCTGTTGCCACTTCGATGTCTCCTTTTCCAAAGCGATCTGTTTTATCGCTAAACGCACCCTGTAAAACTAAGGTCAGTTCCGTGCCGCGATGCCCATGATCTGGCACGGCGGCTCCAGCAGGAATATGCAGCAAACGTACGCTTGTAGATTTGTCTGTCTTCAGGATAGCCTGACGTACGCCGCCACCAACCCTGCGCCATCTGACTGCATTCAAATCCCCACCAACATATTCTTGCAAAGGGGTTGGGAAACAGCCAGTAGAGATTCGTCTGGCCGGGGCTACTATGTCACTATTCTCAATTAGGGCGAGGGTTGCAGAATAACTACTATCAGACATTGCAACTGGGGCTTCTGCACCCATTATTGCGCCACCGACTGCGTCAAACTCATGCATGCGCGCGCGGCATTCGTCGCATAATGAAATATGCGTCGCAACAACGAGGTTAAAGCCTTCTGGCAATGTTCCTGCGGAATATGCCATAAGCAGATTATCGGTAAGATGGTGTTTAATATCTATCATGAGTGCAGTCATTTCATTTGGTGGCGTAAACGGTTTAGGGCCAGCCTGATTCTTGATTTAATGGTACCGAGAGGTAATCCTGTGGCCTCAGCTATTTCGCTGTGTGTTAGTTCGCCATAATAGGCGCGCACAATTAGATCTTTTTGTTTGTTAGGAAGATCGGCCAGAGCCTCACTGAGTTTCGCACTATCTTGTTGAAGTGCTAAAACGTCGACTTGATCGGGTTCAGATTCTGGACCCCATGTCAGATCTTCTGGTTCCGGGCGGCGCTGTTTGCGCAGCATATCTATCCTACGATTTCGAGCGATTGTAAAAATCCAAGTTGAAACGCTCGCTTTTGCTGGATCAAATAAATGAGCTTTACGCCACAAAGTGGCCATAACGTCCTGTGCGACCTCTTCAGCCATGTCAGGACTAGTTCCTGATTTCATCAAGAAAGCTTTAACACGAGGTGCAAAATGGACAAATACCTCAGCAAAAGCAGCTCTGTCTTTTTGATCGCGGATCAAAGCAAGGTGGTTAACCCAAGCCAATCTATCCGGTTTTGTTCGTGGTGTCACAGTCACCTCTTTCAAATCGAAGGTAATTGGACGCTTTGCGCCACTGGCCTTTGAAACACCATAGGACCGAAGTACAGCGGGCGCACCCGATAATGTTAACAAAGATGTGTTTGTGACCATAATAGGGTTACGGACTTTGATAAGTTCTGGATCACATAATAAGTACATGAATTTTAAACCAAACAAGCACTTTCATCGTAGATACTATAGTCCGGTTAAACCAATAATGCGTAGACCGAGTAGACATTCTGAAAGGACCACGCGTAAATGTCATTTGAACAAAGTGTTATTGTGCGAAAGCGCATCGCAGTTATAGGTGCGGGTATTTCAGGTATGGCTGCGGCGCATGAATTGGCGAAAGACCATAGTGTTGTCCTATTCGAAGCGGGCCAACGGCTTGGGGGCCATGCCCGAACCCGTATGGGAGGCAAGAATGGGGATCAGGCTGTCGATACAGGTTTTATTGTTTTTAATTATGCCAACTACCCTTACCTTGCTGCATTATTTGCGGAATTAGATGTCCCCGTAACTGAATCTAATATGTCGTTTGGGGCATCGATTGATGGTGGGCGTTTTGAGTATGGCCTCGCGTCGCTTCAGGCATTGTTTGCGCAACCAAAAAATATATTAAATCCAAAGTTTTTGCGGATGATCCGTGATGTTTTAAAATTTAATAGGCACGGTCTGAGGTTGGCGCAAAAAGATGGGCTGACAGTTGGTGGCCTGATCGAGAGTCTTGGTGCAGGGTCTTATTTTCGTGATTATTATCTATTGCCGCTTTCGGGTGCGATCTGGTCAACACCAACTGAAAAGATCATAGATTTTCCCGCTCGCGCTATGATGACATTTTTCGAAAACCATGCATTACTTGGTATTAGGGGTCAACATCAATGGTTTACTGTTGATGGTGGAAGTAAAGAGTATGTATCCCGCCTTGGAACATCCATGGCTGAGCGCGGTGTATTGATCAGGCTTGGTGCGCGAGTTGATGCTGTGCGCCGTTCGGAAATTTGTGTTACGATTAAAGTAGCAGGATCAGAGTGGGAGGCATTTGATGAAGTTATTTTCGCAACGCATTCCGACGACAGTCTTGCGTTGATTGATGATCCAACCACTTTTGAAAAAACTATGCTTGGAGCTGTTAAATATCAATCAAACAAAATAGTGCTTCACTCTGATGTATCGATTATGCCAAAACGCAAATCAGTCTGGTCGTCTTGGGTGTATTGTGAGGACTCTAATAAGCAATCCGATAATATCGATTTAACCTATTGGATGAACAAGTTGCAGCCTTGGCTTCAGGATGATCCACTGTTTGTCACGCTGAACACCACGCGCGATATTGATCCAGACTTGATCTGGGATAAAGTAACGCTGCGCCACCCAGTTTATGATCTTCAAGCAATTGCAGCGCAAAAGTCTGTTGTCGCGGTGAATGGGTCGAACCGTACATGGTTTTGTGGCGCATGGGTAAAGAACGGATTTCACGAGGACGGGATCGGGTCGGCGATGGACGTTGTGTCTGCAATCCGAACTCGTAACGCAATAAAATTGGCGGCTGAGTAAACAAATGTTACAAGTCCAACATATAGCAGGGAAGACCTACCACGGTCGGCGAGGTGGAACGAACAATTCATTTCACTACTCTATCGACTATGTGCTGATTGATGCGGAGAACACTCCAGTACTGCCTGCATTTTTTGTACGCAACGGGCGTGGTGTGATGTCGCTGCACGATAGTGATCATGGCGGACGCCCAAAACATGGAACAGGTGCTGCTTGGGTGCGAATGTTGTTGGCGGATCGTGGCCTCGATGTGGCGGGTCGGATCGAACTGTTGGCTCAACCAAGGATTCTTGGGCATGTGTTCAATCCGGTATCGTTTTGGCTTTGCTATGGTAGCGACGATGTGTTGCGCGTTGTTATTGCCGAAGTGTCAAATACGTTTGGTGATCGACATTCCTATCTGTGCTACCATGATGACCTGCGCGCAATTATTAAGGCCGATACGATAACTGCGAAAAAGGTGTTCCACGTTTCACCATTTCAGGACATTGCGGGCAGTTACGCGTTTCGCTTTGATATCCAGCCAGAAAGTATTGGAATCTGGATTGATTTTTCAGACGGTCCAACAGGTTTAATGGCGACGCTTACTGGCGCGTGTAAACCGCTGACTAATACAAGCATCCTAAAAGCCGTCGTGCGCCGCCCTTTTGGATCGCGCCGCGTACTGGCTTTGATCCATTGGCAAGCAATTAAACTCTGGTGGAAGGGGGTGACGTACCGCGCCACACCCAAACCACCAGTGGATGATGTGTCGCGATGACATCAATAAGTGGGGCACTGTCCCAACGCTTTCCTGCCTACACAGGATTCGCCGCAGTCCTCTCAGGCGCGGGTCTACCTATCTATATCTACGCACCAAAACACTATGCTGATACTTATGGCGTTAGTCTGACAGCGCTTGGTGCAGTCCTGTTTGGCCTACGTTTTTTTGATGTGGTGCAGGACCCAATTTTAGGCTGGGTTGCCGAACGTTTGCGTAGAGGAAAAGCGTTTGCAGTTGCTGCTGGCGGGATCTTGCTTTCCGTATCAATGATTGGATTGTTTGCTGTGCCACCCCCAATTGATCCACTTTGGTGGTTTGGTCTTATGATTACTGGGTTGTTTAGTGCATTTAGTTTTCTCACAATCAGTTTTTATGCACAAGGGATTGCCAAAGTTGGTGATCGCATGGGTGGGCATGTGCAACTTGCGGCTTGGCGTGAAGCTGGTGCGTTGACTGGGATTTGTTTGGCCGCAATTGCGCCAACTGCCTTAATGGGGTTCACGGACGAACCCTTTGCAGCCTTTGCATGGGGATTTGCTGCTGCCACGCTTTTGGCGGTGCTTTTAATGTGGCGTGAATGGACACCTGTATCTGTAGAACACCCTCCAACTCCAATTGGTGTGATTCTGTCTGACCGTACTACAAGAAGATTGCTGTTTTTGGCATTGGTGAACGCCACACCACTTGCGGTGTCATCGACGCTTTTTCTATTTTACGTTGAATCAAAATTGAATGCCTCGGGATGGGAAGGACCGTTACTGGTATTGTTTTTCCTCGCGGCGGCTTTGTCGTCACCGTTATGGTCTGCAATGGCACAAAAATTTGGTGAAAAACCTGTACTGTTGTGTGCGATGTTGTTGGCAGTTGTTGCGTTTGGTTGGA
>JBLILC010000003.1:0-66508 GCA_047635635.1 Octadecabacter sp.
ATCACCACGTTGAATGAACCATGGTAATTTTATTCCATTTTTCACCT
Source organism: Octadecabacter sp. (assembly GCA_047635635.1). GTDB lineage: Bacteria > Pseudomonadota > Alphaproteobacteria > Rhodobacterales > Rhodobacteraceae > Octadecabacter. Next base: position 48 of record JBLILC010000003.1, read on the forward strand.
TAGTCCATCCATAAAACCCCAACGCGGGAATGATGCAGCGTTGGGTCCTGTATACTGCCATAAATGCTGGTTTTCTGCAACTGTTTCGGCGCGCGCGTTGATCAGCAGCAGACCGTCATTTTTCATTTTATACCAATGTGGAATAAACCCCCAGCGCATTGGACGATACTGCCGCGTGCCACCAGTACTAATAATAACCACGACCTGATCAGTCGGACACACGTTGTAATTCGGCACGTGGGGCAAATCGTTCGCGGTTGAGGCTGCAAACGTCTCCGACATCACATTATGGAGAAGCGTAATAGCCATACGTCCGCACATCTCTCAGTTCACCTTCATTTATGAAACGCCTTTCTTGCACGGTCTATCTTGGCATCCTTCAGCAACTTATCTTTCTGGATGCTTACCCGTTTTGTGCGGTCTGTAGCATCACCCAAATCGCTGAGGAGCCGTTTAAGCTCAAGCAAATGCGTTACTAGTTTCGGCTTAGCACTCTTTTGCACATCAGACGATTTCGCAGTTTTTTTTCAGGATTAACACCTGACGGAAGCGATTTATAGTGAACTTCTAAATCTTCAAATGCGAAGTCATTCTGAATAGCGCAGGTTCGGGCATCTATAAAAATTTTCGAAAATTCATAACATAAAGACCTTATAAGCTAAAACGTCCTACAGAAATAAAGAAAAACCTGCCATAATATGCACAGCAGGGTTAAAGAAGTGAGAAATTTCGACCCCTTACTTCATATTAATACGACCATCCGTATAGGGCTGGTAAGGTGCGTTTTCAGCAATGTATTCAGCAGTAACATCTGCCAGATCAGGGCCAAAATCGTAAGCGTTTTCAGCATCCGTAAACATACCAAACCCATCACCACCGTTGCGTACAAAGTTGTTGGATACAGCGTTATAAGTTTTACCCATGTCCAGTGCTTCACCACCGATCATGACCTCGGAAATGCGATTGCCAGTTTCCATAGACAGATCAACCGTCATAGTCATGCCAGAAATCTGTAAGAACCGACCAGCGCCATCTTCATGCTGAGACACCCCGTTTTCGAGCGCCTCCATCAAAATCTCACCAGTAATCTGAAACGTGGAAAGTGTGTTCTGGAACGGCAGCACCGTCAAGACTTCGCCCATTGTCACTTCGCCCGCGTCAATGTCAGCACGGATACCACCGGAGTTTTGCAAAGCAATATCAATGCCCTGATCAACAACTCGTGAGAGCATCGCATCAGCAATCAGGTTTCCCATGTCACATTCCATCTGGCGACATACAGCGCGGTCACCAGTCAGCACACTAGTGGTTTCAGCCACAACACGATTGCGGATTTCATCCAACGGCAGCGCTAGCTCAGCGATGCGTTCTTTGGCTGTCGCATCTTCCAAAACTGTGCCATCGATAATAATCGGCGCGCCAGAAGCTTCGATGATCATACCATCATCATCAAACGTGATATTTAATTCGCCAAGAAATTTACCGTAGGCGTAAGCCTGCACTATAGCTGTATCACCGACCATGGTCGGATAAGTGCCTGCCGCACCATCCATGTCACCAAGAAGCGTATTGGAGTGTCCACCAACAATCACGTCAACGCCTGTCGTTGCTTCAGCAATAGCAAGATCAGTGCTGTAACCCGAATGCGACAGAACGATAATTTTATTTACTCCTTCTGCCATCAATCGATCAACTTCAACCTGCACAGCGCCCACAGGATGAGTAAAAATTACGTTAGAACCAGGAGAAGCGAGTTCATCGGTGTTCTGCGGAGTTAAGCCGATCAGGCCAATGCGTTCGCCGCTACGTTCGATAATGGTGGATTTTTCAATCGCGTCATAGAGCAACACTTCACCAGAAATATCGGCATTCGACATCAGCACAGGAAAATTTACAGTATCAACGAATCCGCGCAGAATTTCAGGACCATCGTCAAATTCGTGGTTTCCAACAGTCATGCCGTCATAGCCCAGCTGGTTCATAAATTCAGCCGCCATAGCACCCTTATAATAGGTATAAAAAAGTGTGCCTTGAAACTGGTCGCCCCCATCTACGAGGATCGAATTGTCGGATCGCCCACGTGCGTTAGCAACTGCCGTGATCAAACGGGCCGTGCCACCAAAACATTTACCAGCATCGTTGTCTTCAGCAGAGCAGCCAGAATCATATTTGCTAATCGGTTCAAACCGCGCGTGAAAGTCATTGGTATGCAGGATTGTTAGCGAATAATCTGCGGTGACTGCGCCAGCGATCATCGTGATCGCAGCTGATGTTGTAAGTAATCGTATAAGCATACTAGTCCCCATTTGGTTTGTAATAGCAATCTAAACAAATCTTGCGCTGAGTCGGGTATCCAAGTCAAAGATAAGCATCAGGGAAAGCATAAAATCAGAATGTTACAGGACCGTGACGGCAGCGAAACACTTGACGTTTGTCAATTGTCGCGCCACTTCGGACAAATGTTAATATATAAAATACTTACCACCGAGCAATTAAACACTTTAAACGCAACAGGTCGATTTGATGGAGCAGATATTGATTTGGCAGACGGTTATTTACACACCTCCACCGCAGCCCAGGTGCAAGAAACTGCTGACCAGCATTTTAAAGGCATCAAGGACTTGATGCTGATAGCCCTTGATGAGGCCACATACGGAAGCGATTTGGTCTGGGAGGCCGCACGCGGTGGACAAGATTTTCCCCATATCTACGGACGGCCTCTGTTGCGTTCTGAACTAGTTTGGGCGCGTCCAATGCCGTTGGTTGACGGACGCCACACTCCTAATACAAAATGAATATATTTGAAGGGATCGGATTGCGCATCTTGCGGGGAGTAGATCCCGAACGCGCCCATGGACTGGCATTAAAAGCGCTAAACATAGGGTTTGGTCCGCGATCGGGACCTGTCACCTCTGATCGGTTGCGCTGTACTATTGCTGGATTGCAATTACCAAACCCAGTAGGATTGGCGGCTGGATTTGACAAAAACGCCGAAAGCCTCAAAGCGTTAGGGCGTACTGGATTTGGATTCTTGGAAGTCGGAGCCGCGACACCGTTGCCGCAGGAAGGCAACTCATGCCCACGTCTTTACCGTCTAACCGAGGATAAAGCAGCGATCAATCGGTTTGGTTTCAACAATCAAGGGATGGTCGCAATTGGCGAGCGTTTAGCCGCGCGTCCAGCGGACAGTGTCGTTGGGCTAAACCTTGGAGCGAACAAAACTAGCGATGATCGCGCGGCAGATTTTGCATCTGTATTGGCACATTGTGGCACAAATGTTGACTTTGCGACAGTAAATGTGTCGTCTCCCAATACTAAAAACTTACGCGCTTTGCAGGAAAAAGATGCATTGGCGGCGCTATTGGGCGGGGTCATGGCGGCTAACGTAGCAGGCATACCCATATTCTTAAAGATTGCGCCTGACTTAAGCGATGCAGACTTGTCAGATGTAGTACAGGTCGCGCGCACAACTGGAGTGGCGGGTATCATCGCCACAAACACGACATTGTCGCGCGATGGATTAGTTAGTGGACATAAAAGCGAGGCTGGTGGGTTATCTGGTCAGCCATTGTTCGAAAGATCTACCCGAGTCTTAGCAAAAATATCGAGCTTGACAGATTTACCATTAATCGGCGTTGGTGGCGTTGGATCAGGAGAGCAAGCCTATGAAAAAATCCGCGCAGGGGCTTCAGCTGTGCAGCTTTATACTGCCCTAGTTTATGGTGGCATTTCGCTTGCGTCCAATATTGCTCGGGAATTGCACGATTTGTTGGCGCGCGACGGATTTTCAAACGTTGCAGAAGCAATTGGAACTGGGAGAGCGGATTGGCTATGATGCCAACATAATGCTACATTTGGGGCAACTCGCGGTGCGGTTATATTTAATACATGCGCCAAATGAGGCTGAAATCGTTGCTACACACTATGCACTTGGCTTCATCACAGAAGCAATAATGCGCAAGGGTGAAAAGTGTTTCGTAAGGTAGGTTGGAGCTGCTTCCAGAGCGGCTTTAAATGTCGTCTGGGGCGCATTAGGAGCCTTGTACTCTACCTGGTGGCTTTCCTGTGGGTGTTTCAAAAGTAACGACTGGCTTTAGGATAGAGCGTTCTAGGGCAGGGTATTTCCATGCCAGTGTTGCACCACGTGCAGCAAAACTAATTAGAAGTGCAATCCAGAGGCCATGATTTGCGGTAATTGGCATTAACATTAGTACAAATGTAAAATAGATTGTGGTGGAAATTACCATCATATTACGCATGTCTCGGGTGCGAGTTGCACCGATAAAGATGCCATCCAACATGAACGGTGCTACAGAGATAAGCGGCGTCAGTGTTGTGTAGACTAGGTAGTCTCGTGCAGCAATGCGTACATCGGGTGCGGTGGTTATCGCGTCAATGAGTGCACCGCCAAACAGGGCGAACATCAGGGCGAGGACAACACCTGTGCCAAAGCACCAAAACGACACCATTAGAGCCGCACGTCGAAAAGTGGCGCGACAGCGTGCGCCCAGCGCTTGACCCACAAGAGTTTCAGCAGCAAAGGCGAAACCATCCATCGCATATGCGGTTACGGATAAAAATTGCAGTAAGATATGGTTCGCTGCGAGTCGCGTATCGCCATAAGTTGCGCCAAAGAATAGAAATGACATGAAGATCGATTGCAGTAAAAGAGAGCGGATCAGGATGTCGACATTCACCACAGCGAAACGTTTGATTTTAACTGGATCCAACAAGCGCGCGCGATTGGACCACGAGGCGGTGAAGAACACAGCACGGCAGTACCACAGACCAAGGCCACAACCAGAAATTTCTGCGATGACCGTAGCAGACGCGACACCTTGTATTCCCCAGCCTAAAACAGGAACAAACAGTAAATCAAAGCCAATGTTCGTCCCGTTCATCGCCAATTGGATAACCAAAATATCGCGGGTGCGTTCAGCAGCGACCAGCCAGCCTGTTATGGCAAAAGTTGAAATCAGAAATGGCGCGGACCAGACACGAATAGTCATATAACTTCGCGCGAGGTTTTCGACCTCATCGCTCGCAGGGGACAACCAAAATCCAAGCGCGAACAGGGGTAATTGCAAGATAACAATAGAAAGGCCACCTATCACAGCAATGGCCAAAGCACGGATCAGAATAGCAGCAGATTCGTCCTTGTCCCCTGCCCCTATTGCCTGTGCGGCAAAGCCCGTAGTACCCATACGCAGAAAGCCAAATATCCAGTACAATGCAGTGAGGATGATCGCACCGATGCCAACAGCCCCGATAGGAGTTGCTAGACCCATTTGACCAATGACGCTCGTATCCACAAGACCGAGCAGAGGAATAGAAATATTCGCTAGGACCACCGGCACTGCGATGTGCAAAATGCGGCGGCTTGTGAGGTGCTGACTTAAGTCAACCATCTTTTTGGGGCATCAGAAAGTGCCCTGTAGCTTGTGCAAACATCCGCCTGCGATTGTCCTGCCATGCTTCCACATGCACAGAAGCATAGCGACGGCCAGAGCGGTTGATCGTGGCGCGTGCGTAGGCGTCACGAGGCAATCCACTGCGAAGGTAATCGACAGTAAAGTCAATAGTTTTGGGCAGGCGTAAATTGCCCAAAACTTCGCCCGATTCAATGCGGCCCCACATCATTGCCCAAGACAATTCGATAATCGCAGTAGTTTCCAGAAAGGCAGACGTCGCACCGCCATGCAGGGCGGGCAGTATTGGATTGCCAATCAGCATGTCTTGATAGGGCATAACAGCAGTTAATTCATCGCCACGCCGATCAAACCGAATACCCATAAACTGAATGTAGGGCACGCCACCAACCAAAGATTGCAGGGCAGCGTCGCGACTTTGTTTGACAACTTGTACGGGTTGTGGACACTTCATTTGTCGCCTTCAGCTTTGGTATCGGGTTTAGTATCTGTACTTTTGGTATGGATTGTGAACGCACCAGTTGCAGTGGCTACGGGGCGATCATTGTCAGCGTCCATGGCCGTTGCACGGACAAACGCCACAGATCGGGTAACGTGGTAACATTCCGCCCGCGCAGTGATCGTATCGCCAGGGTTGGCAGGGCGCATATAATCTATTCGCAAATCTAAGGTCGCGGTTCCGATGGGAGAGCTTTCATGCAACATCACAGCAGCCCCGCCACAGGTATCAAGCAATGCTGAAACTGCACCACCGTGGATCACACCAGTTTCGGGATCACCCACCAGCCGTACATCGTAAGGCATGGCAATCTTTACATAGCCATTGCCAATCTCTTTTAACGCCAAGCCCAGCGCACTGGCATGAGGCAATGCTTCAATAAACTTGGCTGCAATTTTGGTTCGGTGTTCACTAGTCATCTTCCTGTTGAACCCTGCCCAAGCATTATGCACAAGCGTCAATTCACATACAATCGGAGCCGTTGCCCCGCGCGACGCTGCGGCGTAGGGTTATTTCTAAGTAAGGGAGCTACCCCATGACAGAACTGCGATTAAGTTTTAAAGAAATGTGCGCCAAGTACGATGTCACCCCCCGCACTTTGCGCTATTATGAATACATTGAATTACTGTCACCAGAACGCATCGGACGTTCGAGATTTTATGGCGCAAAAGAACTGGCGCGGATGACGCTGGTAATGCGCGGCCGTAAGTTCGGCTTTCCCCTTGAGGACATTCGACAATGGTTGATGATACGCGAAAACGAAGGCAATGAAGCACAAATGAAAACTTGGCTTGAATTAGCAGACCGCCAGTTGGGCGAGCTGGAAGACCAACGCATCCAATTAAACGAAACATTGGCAGAACTACAAGAAATGCGTGACGCAACTGCAAAATCATTAATTTAAAGTTTTCTAGTAACGTTTAAGTGCATCACAGCACCAAAAAAATAATAGTGCTCCTAATTTCCCCCCAACAAAAAAATTGCAAGAATTTCGCACCATGAATCAACTAAATGGGTATTTTGGATATTTACAAAATCCCTGAAACCAATCAGAAAAAATAATTTTTTACTCTAAAGCCCTTTTAAATACAGACTCTGAGAAAGCTTGATGCATTTCCCCAGCTCAGGTTAATGCACAAAACATCAAATTCATTGCTGACCTTTCATAAGCTCAGCTTTGACGCGGCGTTATGTTTACGTTTACGTCACCATTACTTGTAAGGTGGGTAAAACACCTAATTTATACTTGTGACAAAATAGACGAAAGAAGCGAAACGATGGAACAGGCTATGACAATTCGCCAGATGTGCGAAGAGTTTAAGATTACACCACGGACACTCCGGTTTTACGAGGCTAAGGAACTGTTGTTTCCAACCCGTGAAAGCCAAAAACGACTTTACGGTAAACGCGACTGCGTGCGGTTAAAGCTGATTTTGCGCGGTAAGCGTTTCGGCTTCAGTCTCGAAGAGATCCGCCAGCTGCTTGATTTATATTACATGGATGACAGTCAAGAAATCCAACTGCGAGAGACCTTCGTTCTGGCGCAAAAGCACCTGACTGACATGCAAGAACAGCGTGCCGAACTTGATGACGCAATCACAGAACTTAAAGCCCAAATGGATTGGGGTGCCGCGCGATTGGCTAAACTTGAACCAGAACCGGCGACTACAAGCTAAAGCTGACGCCTAGTACTTAAAAATTTAGTCCAGCAACACCTCATCACGAAAAGAGCAAACAATGCCTAGTTATACCCCCCCTACCAAGGACCAACAGTTCATTCTGCACAACGTTCTAAATATATCTAAAATGGATATTCCAGGGTTCGCGGATCTTGATCGTGATTTTACTGATGCAGTTTTAAGTGAGGCAGGAAAGCTGGCAAGCGAAGTTTTAGCCCCTCTGAACGCGGTGGGCGACAGACAGGGATGTAGCCTTAAAGATGGTGTTGTGCGCACGCCTGACGGATTCAAAGATGCCTATACCGAAATGTCCAAGGGTGGGTGGATGTCCATGGATCTGGCAGAAGAATACGGCGGCCAAGGCTTGCCTTATATTATGCACACCGCCGCCATGGAGCCTATGGTTTCTGCGAACATGGCATTCAACATGTACCCCGGCCTGACGCATGGCAACATTTCCGCAATCGTCACTCACGGTACAGACGCACAAAAAGCGATGTACTTGCCCAAAATGGCTACAGGAAAATGGTCTGGAACTATGAACCTGACCGAACCTCATTGTGGCACCGACCTTGGATTGATGCGCACCAAAGCAGTGCCACAAGATGATGATACATATAAAATTTCCGGTCAGAAAATCTGGATTTCTGCCGGCGAACATGATTTATCCGACAACATCATCCACCTTGTTCTTGCTAAAATTCCGGGTGGGCCAGATGGTGTAAAAGGCATTTCACTATTTATCGTGCCAAAATTCATAATCAACGATGATGGATCACTGGGCGCGCGTAACGCTTTATCTTGTGGCGGCTTAGAAAAAAAGATGGGTATTCACGGCAACGCTACTTGTGTGATGAACTATGACGGTGCCACCGGCTACCTCATCGGTGAAATGCACAAAGGCATGCGCGCAATGTTCACGATGATGAACGAGGCCCGTTTGGGTGTCGGCCTGCAAGGATATGCACAGGGTGCCGTAGCCTATGAAAATGCGCTTAGGTTTGCACGCGACCGCTTGCAGGGCCGCGCTGTGACGGGGGTTGAAGCGCCTGAAAAACCTGCTGATCCGATCATCGTGCACCCAGATGTACGCCGCAACCTAATGGACCAAAAGTCTTTTGTAGAAGGTGCGCGCGCATTAACTTATTGGGGTGCCACATTAATGGACAGAAGCAACAAGAACGACGATGAAGAAGCCGAAGCGCTGATTTCGCTCATAACGCCTGTGATAAAAGGCTTCCTCACAGATAAAGGATTCGAAACATGCGTTTTGGCACAGCAGACACTTGGAGGCTCTGGTTTTACACAAGAATGGGGACTGGAACAGTTCGTTCGTGATGCGCGTATTACAATGATCTATGAAGGTACAAACGGTATTCAAGCGCTTGATTTAGTCGGACGAAAGTTGGGGCTGAACGGCGGCAAAACTGTTATTGCTTTCTTTGAAATGATCAAAATCTATATCGCTGACAACAAAGCCGACGAAGAGTTCAAGGCTAATTTCCTTGAGCCACTGCAAGAAGCCTCTAAAGATTTGCAAGCTGCAGCTATGTATTTCATGCAAAACATGAAAAACTCAAACGATGCACTCTCAGGATCTTATGATTTCATGCACATGATGGGCCATGTCTGCCTTGGTTTCATGTGGACAAAAATGGGACGTGCATCAATGGATGCTTTGGCCGCTGGCCACACCGATACTGATTTTCACAATAGCAAAATCGCCACAGGGCGCTATTATATGTCCCGTCAGTTACCAGCTACAAAGATGCATCTTTCGCGGATAAAGACTGGTGGTGATACAGTGATGGCATTGGATGCTGCGCACTTTTAACGAGACTTAAAAGCTGAGGGCAGGTTACACCTGCATCATCCAGCCCCTATATTAATGTACACATGTTAAAACGTTTCCGCCTCACCCCCTGCTTTTCAATGGATATGATCAAAGAGGGTCATAGCCATTTCAAGCTCTGTGCCAAAGATGCCCGGCTGAGAAAAAGCAAGAAACTTTCATGCTTGGTCGAAAGTTTCGCTTTCATTGCAAGCAAAGACCCCCTTGTTCACCACATGCGGGTATTTAATTTTAAATTGGAGGTGGGCAAGAAATATAGATTGGGACAAGTGGGAACCCAACCATCAAGGAACTGTTTTCCTAACAAGATGAAGCAAATAAAAAAAGCTGCAGTGCTTCAACCCAAACCGCCAATTTTCTCCATCTTCTGGAAACAGTCACGAAGGTCGAGGCCTCACTTTATTAGCAGAATAACTAGCAAGCTATCTGCACCCTTTAGTCATCAACCAATAAGATTAACGCCCCGTTACGAAGGACCACTTTCGGCCTTCATCTTGGCAAAAACGGCAAGCGCAACTTCTGCCTAACAAGCGACCTCTAGGAGGGGGCAAATCATGATCAAACTACATAGCTTTGGCGAAAGCGGGAACGCGTACAAGGCCGCGCTAACATTGGAATTGTCAGAGGCAGAGTGGGAGCCCATTTTTGTTGATTTCTTTAATGGTGCGACCAGCACTCCAGAATTTCGCGCACTAAACGTCATGGGCGAAGTGCCAGTGATGGAAGACGGTGATCTGATTTTAACACAGTCAGGCGTCATTCAGGATTATGTGTCATCCAAGACCGGTAAACTAGGTGGGCGATCCGCTGCAGAAAGGCGTGACATTCTTCGCTGGATGTTTTTTGACAACCAAAAGGTCAGCGGTATTGCTGGCACTTTGCGCTTCAATATGAATTTTCTACCCGAAGAAAAGCGTAATGCAGACGTAATAACATTTATGACCACACGCCTGATGGGCGCGTTAAGAATTATAGAAACTCAGTTAGAAGCAACACCGTACCTAGCAGGCGACGGGCTTAGCATCGCCGACATCGCATGTGTTGGATATCTATTTTACCCCGAACCATTTGGGTTCAACCGCTCTGAATTCCCCCATATAAACGCTTGGATGAACCGCATAGAGAGCACCAAAGGTTTTAAATACCCATATGATCTGATGCCAGGTAACCCAAAAGATCGCAGCTAAGGAAGCACCATGACCGACGCATATATCTATGACGCAATCCGCACGCCGCGTGGCAAGGGCCGACTAGACGGCAGCCTACACGAAGTAACTGCTTCGTACCTGTCCGCTGGAATTTTGAACGCCCTACAAGATCGCAACAAGCTAAAAGGCCATGCCGTTGAGGACGTAATTTGGGGTAACGTCACCCAAGTCAAAGAACAAGGTGGCTGCCTTGCACGGACTGCTGTGCTCGCGTCCAATCTAGATCAATCTATTCCCGGCCTTGCAATCAATCGTTTTTGTGCATCAGGTATGGAAGCCGTGAACCTCGCAGCAAACCAAATCAAAGGCGGCGCTGGCGAAGCATATATTGCTGGCGGCGTAGAGATGATGAGCCGCGTGCCCATGGGCAGCGATGGTGCAGCGATTGCTGTTGACCCATCTATTAGCATGGATAATTATTTCGTACCCCAAGGCGTCTCAGCTGACATTATTGCTACCGAATATGGGTTCTCGCGAAGTGACGCGGATGCGCTGGCCGTTGAATCACAACGTCGTGCAAAAGCCGCATGGGACGCGGGTCATTTCAGAAAATCTATCGTGCCTGTGTTGGACCAGAACGGCCTAACGATTCTGAACACGGACGAATACATGCGCCCACAGACGGACATGCAATCTTTAGGGGCGCTAAACGCAGCATTCCAAGCGATGGGCGAAGTCATGCCTGGTTTCGACAAGGTTGCGCTAATGAAATACCCCCATCTTGAGCGGATCAATCACATCCACACCGCGGGCAACAGCTCAGGTATTGTGGACGGCGCTGCTGGTGTATTGATCGGGTCTAAGGAATACGGAACAAAATATGGTCTGACACCACGCGCGCGCATTCGCCAGACCGCAAAAATTGGAACTGATCCAACAATTATGCTGACAGGTCCAGTTCCTGTGACGCACAAAATCCTCTCAGATGCGAGAATGGATATAAAAGATATTGATTTGTTTGAAGTCAACGAGGCGTTCTCAAGCGTTGTGCTACGTTTTATGCAGGCATTCAAAGTCGACCATTCCTTGGTCAACGTGAACGGTGGATCGATTGCAATGGGTCACCCACTGGGTGCGACAGGCGCGATCATAATAGGCACGCTGCTGGATGAGCTTGAACGGTCTGACAAAGAAGTCGGCCTTGCTACCTTGTGCATCGCATCAGGCATGGGTGCGGCAACTATTATTGAACGCGTGTAAGGAGTAACAATATGGCTGATTTTACCATGAAAATAGACGCTGATGGCGTTGCAATCATTACTTGGGATGTGCTTGGAAAATCAATGAATGTCCTCAGCCTTGAAGGCTGGGACAACCTAGATAAGTGTATCGATACCGCACTTTCTGACGATGATGTTAAGGGTATAATTATTACTTCCGGCAAAGACACGTTTGCTGGAGGAATGGATTTGAACATCATCGCCAAAATGAAGGCATCTGCAGGCGATAATCCAGCCAAAGGCCTGATGGACGGTATAATGAAATCTCATGCCATTCTGCGCAAGATTGAACGCGCTGGAATGGATCCCAAAACTAATAAAGGCGGCAAACCGATTGCAGCAGCTCTCACGGGCACAGCACTTGGAATTGGTTTGGAAATTCCACTTGCTTGCCACCGCATTTTTGTGGTGGACAATCCAAAGGCCAAAATTGGCTTGCCTGAGATTATGGTTGGTATATTTCCGGGCATGGGCGGTACAACTCGTCTGGTGCGCAAACTTGGCGCAATGGTGGCGTCACCGCTGCTACTTGAAGGAAAAATGAACGATCCCAAAAGAGCGATGCAGGCTGGGGTTGTCGATGAGGTTGTTACAGCAGATGAGTTGATGGCGAAGGCCAAAGTATGGGTACTATCAGAGCCAAAGATCGTCAAATCATGGGATGAAAAGGGCTACAAAATGCCCGGCGGTGAACCCTACCACCCCGCCGGCTTCATGACTTTCGTCGGTGCGTCCGCAATGGTGAACGGCAAGACTCAAGGCGTATATCCAGCTGCCAAGGCATTGTTGTCTGCAGTCTATGAGGGCGCGATGGTGCCGTTCGATACTGCTCTGAGGATAGAGGCACGCTGGTTTACCAATGTGCTAATGAATCCGAGCTCGGAGGCGATGATCCGGTCTTTATTCATCAACAAAGAAGCTTTGGATAAGGGCGCGAACCGCCCAGATGTTGCCGACCAGACTGTCAAGAAAGTCGGTGTCTTAGGTGCAGGCATGATGGGCGCTGGTATTTCGCTGGTGTCCGCACTAGCAGGTATCGAAGTCGTATTGATCGACCGTGAGCAGACCTCAGCTGACAAGGGAAAATCCTACACTTCCTACTACATGGATAAAGGAATTGCGCGTAAGAAAGTGACTGCTGAAAAGAAGGATAAGGTATTATCTATGATAACGGCTACCACCGATCTCGACGCTCTAAAAGGCTGCGATCTGATCGTTGAAGCCGTGTTCGAGGACGTCAGCGTCAAAGCCGAGATGACAAATAAGGTCGAAGCCATCGTCGGCAAGGACTGCATTTTTGCCACAAACACATCCACACTGCCAATTACTGAATTGGCCAAAGCGTCTGTACGCGCAGACAAGTTTATAGGCATCCACTTTTTTAGCCCTGTCGATAAAATGGCGCTGGTGGAGATCATTCGCGGTCGCGAAACTGGCGATGTGGCAGTTGCAAAATCCCTTGATTTTGTGCGCCAAATCCGAAAAACGCCAATTGTTGTTAACGATGAACGTTTCTTTTACGCCAACCGATGCATTCTGCCTTATGTCAACGAAGGCTTACGGATGCTGCAAGAAGGCGTCACCCCTGCACTAATCGAAAACGCTGCCAAACTACTCGGTATGCCGCTTGGTCCATTACAGTTGACGGACGAAACCAGCATTGATCTTGGAGTTAAGATTGCTAAGGCAACGAAGATGGCGATGTGTCACGCCTATGACGACACCACGGACGAACTGATCTTCTGGATGGCTGACGAGGGCCGCCTTGGTCGCAAGACGAAAGCGGGCTTTTACAATTATAACGAAAAAGGCAAGCGCCTGTATTTGTGGTCAGGCCTGACGGAACGCTATCCGCCTTCTCATGAACAACCCGACCTTGTCGAATTGCAGCATCGTCTACTGTTCAGCCAAGTTCTTGAGGCCGTGCGTGCACTGGAAGAAGGCGTGCTGATGGACATCCGCGAAGGTGATGTCGGCGCAATCCTTGGCTGGGGCTTTGCGCCTTGGTCGGGTGGCCCGTTTAGCTGGCTTGATATCCTTGGGGCGCCCTATGCGGCCGCACGGTGTGATGAGCTGAGCAAAGTTTATGGCAACAGATTTGAATGCCCAGCTCTATTGCGTGATCTGGCTGACAAAAACCAATCGTTCTACGGACGTTTCCATTCAGGCTTGGAAAATTAAATGAATCAAGAACCAGCCATCAAAAACACAATGGCCGCGCAAGAAAGCGCAGTCATTTTTGATTTTTTCCAGAATTTATTTAACCACGCCTGCCTTAAACACGTGGTTCAAAATAGTCGGATCTCAGAGCAGATTGGACTTATCCCTTTGAAAAAACATAACATATACCTCCTAACGGGCAGGTCCATTATACCTTGTGATTGCTTCCACCGAAAGGCATGAGCTGATTGGCCGCGGGCAAAATTGTATACATATCAAGCTTGGCTGGATCAATTTTGAACATAAGGTTTTGGTGCTCAATGTTTTTTCTAATTCAATGCCAATGAGAGCAATCTTAATGATTTTAATTCAAAAAAATTCTATTAAGTTAGATAAAGATCTCCCTGACATAAGGCTAAATAATCTGGACCGTGCACTCAGCTGTGCAGTTCCTCAGCTATCATCTACGTAAGCTGTATTCGTTAATCACAGAGGTGGAACCTGGGTTGAATAAAATATTTTAAATTATTTCACAAACGTATAACTTTATTACCAGAGAGAAATCTTGGTGAAAGAGCAATAAAATAATTCCAAATTTTCGGTTGTAACGGCTTTATTGAATCATTTTATATCGTATTGAAATCTCCCAACTCCGCAAAGTATAAAGCAATAATCAACAAATATATTTTGCAATAAAACATGGGGTAATCAATATGGTTTCTCGTTCTTGCAAACACTCAGACAAGAAGTGTTACTATCGAATACATTCAAGATCAAAACATCTGTTGTCACATGTTAGTTTCAAATTTCTGACCTAGTAATTTACATTACCATCAAGTGCAGTTGTACTACACCCCAAGCCTGCTTGAACTTTATAGCTGAAATTAACATGCAAATAATGAGTCTAAAATTGGCGCAACATCATAGCTTTTCACAATTTCATGGGCGCATTAATTCATGATTAATCTGGTTTCCCAAGCTACGCAAAAGCCACACTAGTCGCGGTTGCATTGGCTTAGGTTGGCAATAGGCAAGGCCAACTTTAAACTATGGTAAGTCCCGAGCCCCGCAAAATCATTAGTCAAATGATTAATCGGTTATAAAAGTTCAGCGCGCATAGTACCTTCCTCACTACCCATATAAGCGCATAAGGGTTAGTGCTAAATTTATCTTTGGTCAGCAAAGCATTTAAAAGCCAGCAAAATCCTGGGACTTAGTGGACATAACAGCCAGTTGATCGAACGTCTGCGTCTTGGGCCAATAATAATAACAGCTCACAATTGGGCTCCACAAATTATGCACAAAGGCAAAGGTCAGCAGGTCAAGCATCTCAATGGGGTGATTAAACTTTGGAAGCCCACTTATATCAGAATTTTCATAATCGTACTGCGGTATCAACGCTTTAATAATGTAATGTCATGCCATTTACGTGCTGTCGACTTGTCACCAATTATGGCTTCATCCACTTTAGCGAAATCTGCTAGAACCAACGCCATCTCAGTCGAATAAATTTTTGGGATATGCTAAAAAGATAAGCATGCCAGTGTAAAATAATCATAAGATCCTCACTTTGACCTTAGCGCAATTATCGACCCTGAAGCGATAATGCAGGCAATACCAAATAGAGCCAATACACCCAAAGTTTGCCCCCACATGATCCACCCAAAAATCGCAGCGAACAAAATGAGAGAATATTCGTTAATAGCAACATACGATGCTTCACCTAGTTGATAGCCACGAGTCAACAGGCCCACTCCAATGATACTGCCCACTGCTTGCCCAATGGTAACCCAAATCATGGTAATCGTCATCGGCGCAAAACCCCGTTGCAACCAGCCATCAACACCGAATGGCGCATCCATTGGCCAAATAGTTAGCGTGGCGACGCCCAGTAAGCCATAGACGCCAAGAATGACAAAATAGGCCAGCGTCATCACCAGCACGCTTTCACCTTCGCACCACGCACGAGTACCGATGGCGCCGACCGCATAAAACACGCCCGCGATGATTGGCACAAAAGCCAAAACAGTAATATTGTCGTCCTGCGGCCACACCACGAGCACCGCGCCACCAAACCCAATAACGACCGCCGCCCAGCGCCAGAACCCAACAGACTGCCCCCGAAACAACACAGATAAAATTAAAACGAAAATCGGGGCCGTGAACAGGCCAGCCACCGCGACGCCAATGGGTAAAAAGGCAAGGCAGCCAAAATAGATCAGCAGCGCCGTGCTCGTAAAGAAATTGCGTGCCAATACGTGCAATGGTCGGTTTGCGCGCAAAGTGCCAAGACCAAGCAGCGCAAGAAGTGCCAACATCGGCAAGGTTGCAACAGAACGCGCTACTTGAAACAGCCACAGGCTAGAGTTTTCAGAAATAAGTGGGATCAGATTGTCCGTCACGCCAAGCACGAACATGCCGCATAGGGTACAAATCATCGACAACTTGAGGTTCGTGGCTTGCATTTGCGGTTCATCCTTTATCGCACTGTCCCCGTCGCGCGGTCACTGCGCCAGTCCAAAAGCGACACGCTGGAGAACATCGGCGTTTGACATCTGCGAAATCTGGGACAATTTTGTAGTTGCAATATCTTGGAGGAAATGCACATGGGCTGGATGAGGGATGAGACAGGGCTTGATAAAACACCTGCGAATTATGTACCCCTCACCCCATTGAGCCATCTGGCCCGTGCGGCCAAGGTTTTTGCGGACCGAGAGGCAATGGTTTATGGCAATATGCGTCTGACCTACCGCAATTATCATGCGCGGGTTAGCCAATTGGCAAGCGCATTGCAGATGGTAGGCGTTGTTCAGGGCGATGTTGTTGCGACCCTGCTACCTAACATCCCCGCCCAAGCCGAAGCCCATTTTGGCGTACCCGCAGCAGGGGCGGTACTAAATACCATCAATATCCGGCTAGACGTTGATACGATCACCTATATTTTCGATCATGGTGAGGCAAAGGTTGTACTATGCGACAGTCAGTTCCTGCCAGTCTGCATGCAAGCAATTAAAGCAATGAAGGGGAAGGGACCGCTAGTCGTTGAGGTGCCAGACCGGATTGCCGGCGTTCCCGAGATTGGCGAGCAAATTGATTATGAGACATTTCTAGCCACAGGCGATCCAAATTTTATATGGATCATGCCCGATGATGAATGGGAGAGCCTTGCGCTAAATTACACGTCAGGCACGACTGGTCAGCCCAAAGGTGTCGTTTATCACCACCGCGGCGCTTATCTGATGACGGTAGCAACCCCCGTAACGTGGCGCATGACGCTTCACCCGCGCTATTTGACCATCGTGCCGCTGTTTCATTGCAACGGCTGGAACCACACATGGATGATTCCGATGCTAGGCGGCACAGTCGTATGCTGTCGCGACGTATCGGCAGCGGCGATCTATAATGCGATTGTCGATGAAGGTGTTACACATTTTGGAGGTGCACCTATAGTTTTGAATTTGCTGGTAAACGCAAAACCCGAAGACCGCCGCGATTTTGATCATACAGTTGAGGTATTCACTGCCGGAGCGCCCCCTGCCCCCGCAACACTGGCGGCGATTGGTGATCTGGGCTTCAACGTGCAACAGGTTTATGGGCTGACGGAAACCTTTGGCCACGTCACAGAGTGTTTGTGGAACAATGATTGGGATACCTTACCCGTGGATAAGGTGGCCGCAATCAAGGCCCGCCAAGGTGTCGCGTTTCCGCAAATGGAAGATATCACTGTGATGTCACTGATTGAGACCGGTGTAATGGAACAGGTTAAGATGGACGGCAAAACCCAAGGTCAGATCGTGATCAGGGGCAATTCAGTGATGAAGGGCTATCTTAAAAATCCTGATGCCACGGCCAAGGCGTTCAGTGGCGGATATTTCAATTCTGAGGATTTAGCGGTGCAGCACCCCAACGGATACATGCAGATTGCAGATCGCGCCAAAGATATCATCATTTCCGGTGGGGAAAATATATCGTCTGTTGAAGTTGAAGGGGCCCTGATGGGGCATCCAGATGTTATGCTCTGTGCCGTTGTGGCGATGCCGGATGACAAATGGGGCGAAGTACCCTGCGCCTTTGTTGAATTGAAAGTTGGACACAAGGGTGACGCGGCCGCGTTGATCGCATTTACAAAAGAACAGCTGGCAGGATTCAAATGCCCAAAAAAGATCGTGTTTGGCGAATTGCCCAAAACATCGACCGGCAAAGTCCAGAAGTTTGAGCTGCGCAAGATGTTTCGATAAAGACGACAAGAACTTAACTGATTATGGCTAGTTTTGAGTTTTATAAAGAGGCCCGCAATGCGCGCGAGTCCTACAAAATTTGCAAAAACCATATTTTCTAAGTAGATGTCGAAGCATGTTAATAGCTTTCGTAAGCTAAGCTAAACTCAGTCACGCAGATAAAAACCTTTCGGGTTGCATGGATGGCCACGCAAAAAACCCGAAAACTATCTGTAAAAAGGAGTGCAAATGTATAACAATATTATTGTTCCCGTTGATTTTGGACATGAAAAGATTCTCAGGCGGGTACTGGAAACGCTGGCTAATATCGCCGGATACTACAGGACAAGAATTACAAACGTCTTTGTCACAAATTCTGCGCCTGGGTTCATTGCCCATTCAACCAAAAAATCCCCAAGAATTAAGCAGATATACACAAAGTCGAGACTGCCCCACATTCGGCAATCAGCCGCGAAGCAAGTGGCAACCTTGATACCACCCTTCTTAAGGCTGCTGGTGAAATCAATGTCGATCTGGTCGTCATGCAAAGCCATATTTCAGTGCTGGCAGATCTTCTGTGGTCGTCAATCGGTAGCAAGATAGCACGACTGGAAAAACGTTCTGTCAAGGTTGTGTGCAACTGATAGAGCGCTGCCAAAAGCGCGGGGCGACACCACCAAGCAAAGAGGAACAATGAAATATGACTGATGAAACAACAAATCCGGGTATTCCAGAACCCGAGGGCCGATCGGACATAATCGATACTGATTACAAGGTTGGACAAGATAATATTGAAGCCACAGTCGCAGGCATCAAGCTTGATATTCACAATCCTGTTTTTATAATATCCGCTGCGATGATCCTATTGTTTGTCGCCATCGCGCTAGTGTTTCCAGAAGCTTCCAAAGAGGTCTTTTTGGCGGTTCGCAATTACATCAAAAGCACCTTTGACTGGTTCTTCTTAATGTCGGCCAACCTGTTCGTAATTTTTGCACTTTTGTTGATCGTAACCCCGTGGGGCAAGGTTAGACTAGGCGGGACAGACGCTGTGCCAGATTACAGTTATCTCGCTTGGTTTGCGATGTTATTCGCCGCAGGCATGGGCATCGGCTTGATGTTCTTTGGTGTGCTGGAACCTGTCTATTACTTCGCAACGCCGTGGGGCGATCAACCACTTGGTGGTGAATTGGGAATCGTAGATGGTGTTGTGCAGAGTGCGGCGCAAGTAGAAGCAGCACGGCGCATGGCCATGGCCGCTACGATTTTCCACTGGGGTCTGCACCCATGGGCAATCTATGCCATCGTTGCTTTGGCGCTGGCACTATTCAGTTACAACAAGGGCTTGCCACTGACGTTGCGGTCCGCATTTTACCCTATCCTAGGTGAACGCATCTGGGGACCGTGGGGCCACACTATCGACTGTACAGCGGCATTCGCGACGCTGTTCGGTTTGGCCACATCGCTAGGCTTTGGTGCGACACAGGTGGCTTCAGGTTTGACTGAAGTGTTCGGGTCAGGAAACTCCGTCGAAGGAACCCGTAACTTCATGGGCTTTCTATGGGGCAACGTCGATTCGAGCGCGGACAGTTCAGTTCTGTTGGTTCTCATCATCGCGTTCATAACTGCAATCGCATTGGTCTCCGTGATGCGTGGCTTGGACGGTGGTGTAAAGGTGCTGTCCGAAATCAACATGGGGCTCGCCGGTATCCTGCTAGTGTTTGTGCTGATTGCAGGGCCGACAATCGCGATCTTTACTGACTTCTTTGGTGGGCTGCTCACCTATGCACAAAAAATCGTGCCACTAAGCAATCCTGTGGGCCGCGTCGATACAGGCTTCTTGCACGGATGGACAACGTTCTATTGGGCCTGGTGGATCAGCTGGTCACCTTTCGTGGGCATGTTTATCGCCCGTGTTAGCCGTGGTCGGACGGTTCGTGAATTCGTTACCTGTGTCTTATTAATCCCAAGTCTTGTTTGTGTGTTCTGGATGGCAACATTTGGTGGCACAGCAATCAGTCAAGTCGTTGCAAGCAGCACAGAAAGTGGGGTGTTCCAAAACGTAGTAGCAGCCTACAAGCCAGAAATTTCGCTCTTTGCGATGTTGGGTGAACTCCCATTTTCATCCATCTCTTCAGTTTTGGCTGTTGTACTAGTCATAGTGTTTTTTGTGACTTCATCAGATTCTGGTTCACTAGTGATCGACACGATCACAGCAGGCGGCAAAGTCGACGCCCCTGTGTCTCAGCGTATTTTCTGGTGCATTTTTGAAGGTGCGGTTGCGGGGGTGCTTCTTTTGGGGGCGGCGGGAACCGCCGGCCTGGAAAGTTTGCAGGCCATGGTGATCTCAACAGGACTGTTCTTTACGGTCGTCTTATTAGTATTGTGTTTTGCCATCTTCCAAGGATTGCGTTCTGAACGCACCGCGATGATGTGATCGACATTCTGTACGAATTTAAGGGCCCCCTAACCATCACGGTTGGGGGGCTTTTTTTATAGGCTACAGACTGTGACTGTCATTGCAGCTAGAATTTGCTAGGTTGAGCCCAATCACCCGAGGCAAAGCAGGCCCACACATGACAGCACTGACAGAATTCTCCCGATTAGAAAGTGGTGGCCTTTGGCGCGCTTCACCAGATAATCAGCGCCGTGAGGTCACTGTATCCCTTGGAAACGCCACTTTGGTGATATTGGACAGCGCTGACCGCCCCCTGACCCACTGGTCACTTCCAGCGGTTGAGCGGATGAACGCTGGCGAACGTCCTGCTTTGTACACGCCAGCAGCGGATGGCACCGAGACTTTAGAGATCAGCGATGACTTGATGATTAGCGCTATGGAAAAAGTTCGCAAAACCGTTAATCGTCGCCGCTACCGACCTGGTCGATTGCGCAATCTAGGACTGTTGATAACCACAGCCATCATATTGGTAATAGCGATGTTTTGGCTGCCTAATGCGTTGATCCGCAAAGCGCAAAACATGGTGCCTACCGTCAAACGGGTAGAAATTGGGGCGACACTGCTGGGTCACATTCAACACATTACTGGTCAAACCTGCCGCAGCCCATTAGGAACGCAAGCCTTGGAGGCGTTGCACAAGCGTGCGCTCGGCCCAGATGCGGGCGGGCAAGTGTTCGTGGTGCCATCAGGCCCCGACACGGCGATCTACCTACCCGGTGGTTTGATCGTGATTAATCGCGATCTTATAGAAGATACCGAAGATCCATCGGCGGTAGGTGGGCATATCATTGCCGCTGCTGCGCAACTGCGCATTCAAGATCCACTTGAGGCTTTGCTGAAATATTCTGGCATTAAAACGACTTTTACATTATTAACTCAAGGTGAGATCACCTCAGAATCATTGCGCAGCTATGCTGAAACGCTGTTCGCCAATCCACCTAAACGTGCAAACGATACGATATTATTAGACATGTTTGCGAGCGCCCAACTACCCATTACGCCCTACGCCTTCGCAGTTGATGTTACAGGTGAAACGACGCTTAACCTTATAGAGGCAGACCCCATGCAAGGCAGACCGGTCCGCGAAATCTTAAACGATACGGAATGGATCAGCCTTCAAGGAATATGTACCAAATAGCACGCTAATTATGCCATAAGAAAAAAGTTCCCGCGTCTAAGTAGGGTCCCTATCAAGGAGAACTGAGTAATGGTGTGAACCTAAAAAAGGGTCAATTTTTTACAATAACTTGTGTTATGACCAGCGCCAAGCCTATTTCGATGCCATTCTGGTTTAAGATACAGAACTACGATGAAAGACAACGTGTTCTCAGCTATATTGCAATTTATTAAGCCTAGTTACAGATATTAAAAGAGCTGACATATACATATTGGTGATCATTTATCTGCAATTTATAGATTGATTTGGATGGCAACACATAGCTGTTCAACTGCAAGCAAGACGAGTGTAATAGTTACGTTGCGTTTTGCGTTAGTTCAGCCCCACTGAGCTTTGCGTCTATTGGCCTTCGCGAATACCTCGTTGTGTGTTAAGACGACCATCATCCCATACAAGTTGATAGCCTATCGGAATCCTTGGCGTGGCCAACCCCAAACTACGAGTTGGGTTGGAATAAGGTGGTGGGTTCTGGTTGAGAAAATCATCAAAGAAGCTCTGCGATAAAACGGATGTACGCACTAGCGTCATTACGCTATTCGCCAAAGAGTTGGTGGCTGCCACCAAGCCGAATGTACTACTAGATAACACTTGCGAGCCGCACCGAATGGAAAAAAAATCATTGCTGTTGATCAAACCGTCAGAGCTGCATGCAGATGTCAGGCCACTTTTCATTTCCGAGTTTAACGTATTGGACCCCTGCACTGTTTCAAGCGGGTTTGAATAAGGACCCTGAGGCCGCATAAGATCTGAGCCAATCCCCACAAACAGGCCAGCAATCGGTGTGATAAGCTGTGTCTGTTGTCCACAATGAATTGGCATGCCCGAACTCTGTAAAACAAGGTTGGGTTGAAAACCACTCAAACTAACACAGGCCTGAGAGCGCGTTAACACGCGCTGTTGAATAATTGGAGCTGTTTGAATAGTCGGGGTTTGCGACGCAGCCGCGACGGGTTGTAACGCACCAATTGCTTTAGCGCCTTGACCTATCAACGAGCTAATTATGGCCACTGAGGACGTCGGCACATTAGCACGCTGTGAGTGTGTCACTGGAACAACAGGCATAGGTATTCTAGTGAGGCGTGCCGTTAGCCCAGAAACAGGTGTGTCCAACGGATTGGGAACGTTCGTTGTGAGCGATATTGTCATGGATCCGGAAACCTGCGTAGGCTGGAAACCACAGAGTTGGTCACGGCTAAGATTGACCCGAGGCACCCAATTGATTAAGTCTCCATTTCCCACACGCACAAACACGCATCCACGACTATCTACATATTGATTTGGGGTAAAAGTCGGTGGTGGGAATTCCGCAGGCCCACTTAAATCAGAAAGCCTTTGACCAGATGCTACACCAGAAATAAGAGCGGCGACGACAGAAACAATTAACAAAAATCCAGAACGCTGTCCAAAAAAATGCATAATTGTCTCCAAAATATACCAATCACAATGATGAATAATCCCTTTTATGTAAAGAGATTCTTACAATTATTTAGTTCCAAACATGCGATCACCCGCATCCCCTAATCCCGGAACAATATACCCGTTTTCATTCAAGTGACTATCGACCGCAGCTGTCACGATAGGCACATCTGGATGCTCGGCTTTCATTGCGGCGATACCTTCGGGTGAAGCTAGCAAACACAAGAAGCGGATGTTTTTAGCACCAGATTTTTTTAGCAAATCTATCGCAGCAATCGACGAATTTCCAGTCGCTAACATTGGGTCAACAGCAATGACCATGCGCTCGTCCATCGCATCAGGCACCTTGAAATAGTACTGAACAGGCTGCAGCGTTTTTTCGTCACGGTACAGGCCCACAAAACCAACACGGGCCGACGGGATTAACTCCAGCATACCGTCCAGCAACCCGTTACCAGCCCGCAGAATTGAAATCAGCGCTAGTTTTCGCCCCTGAAGCACAGGCGCTTCCATTGTCTCCATTGGAGTTTCAATAGTCTTAGTCATCATTGGCAATTCACGTGTTACCTCATATGCGAGCAGCTGCGAAATTTCGCGTAAAAGCTGGCGAAATACCGCAGTAGGCGTATTTCTATCGCGCATCAACGTCAATTTATGCTGCACCAACGGGTGCGTGACGTGGGTCAAGTGCGGCAATTTTGTCATTGGTTTTCCAGTCGTTTGGCGATTTTCGCACGGGTGGTAGCATCACAGAAAGCGGCGTCAAGCGCGGTCTGATTGAGAGTATTAAAATCATCAGCTTCCCAGCCAAAGATAGCAGCAAGCGTGTTGAATTCATCAGTCATTGTGGTACTAAAAAAAGGTGGATCATCCGTTGATACTGTAACTTTTATCCCAGCATCGCGAAGTTTTTGAATCGGGTGATCTGCCCAATTACCTGTGGCCTTCAAAAACACGTTAGAGCCGGGACAGACTTCAAACACTACATCAGACTCCGCAATCTGCGCCACCAATTTAGGATCATGAATGACATTCACACCGTGGCCGATGCGCTGCACCTTAAGATCCGTGATCGTGTCCGCAACCATGTCCGGCCCACCCCATTCTCCAGCGTGGCAGGTCAGAGGCATCCCAGCTTCACGTGCCATATCAAAGGCATAGGCATAATCTTTGGGGCGACCAACCATTTCTCCACCTGCCATACCAAATCCAGTGATGAAATCACCAAAAGTTTCAGACGCACAAATTGCTGTAGGTTTTGCAGCGTCAGATCCAAAATGACGGATGCAGGTGACGATGCCTTTTAGGGTGATGCCAAACTCCACTTCTGCCTCAGCAGCCGCTGTTTCCATAGCGGCCAAATAATCGCGCCACGCCGCTAGATCACCTCCACCACAAAAATCGGGTGACAGAAATGTTTCTTGGTAAACGATCCCATGGGCAGCACTTTCTTGCAGAACTGCTTTTACTAATCGATAAAAATCTTGCGGGCCTTGCAGCGTTGTGCAAACAGCGTCGTATACTTGCAAAAAGTGGGCAAAATCACGATATGCGTAGGTGCCGTCTTTGTTGAACACACCGCTGATATCAATTGATTTCTCATTTGCTAAACCACGAATGAAGCTCGGCGGGG
Source organism: Octadecabacter sp. (assembly GCA_047635635.1). Classification (GTDB taxonomy): domain Bacteria; phylum Pseudomonadota; class Alphaproteobacteria; order Rhodobacterales; family Rhodobacteraceae; genus Octadecabacter. Next base: position 24,993 of record JBLILC010000003.1, read on the forward strand.
CACAGCCCTCAAGATGGGTGTGCAACTCGACTTTCGGCATGGATTTATAGGTCATAGAAAATTCTTTCCTTGTCCGCGGGGCGCAACGCCCAAATACGCAGCAATTGTGGCTGCAACGTCGACAAACTCAACATGACCTAGATTGCGTGGGCCTTGTCTGTTAATGTCTGACCCGTGGATCAAAACTGGCACCCTTTCACGGGTATGATCAGTGCCAATCCAGGTCGGATCATTGCCATGATCAGCCGTGACACACAACAGATCGCTAAGCCGCAATTTAGGTAATAGTGCGCCCAACGCCGCGTCAAACCATTCGAGATGCCTAGCATAGCCTGAGACATCTCGACGGTGTCCGTAAAGACTGTCAAATTCGACGAAATTGGCAAAAACAAAACCTCCATTTGGCGCATCATCTATCAAGTCAGAGAGGTGATCCATCAGGGTCTTATCAGCACCTTTACGCACCTCATCAATGCCACGCATCGAAAAAATATCACCAACTTTGCCAATAGCTTGCACTGTTCGCCCGGCGTCGTGAATCCAGTCACAGAGCGTCGGTGACGGTGGAGGAATAGAATAGTCATGGCGGTTCAACGTGCGTTCAAACACACCATCTTCGCCTTTAAATGGCCGCGCGATCACACGCCCCACTTTGAGTTTGTGCAGCATCGGAGCGAGATCTTCACACAATTTTAAAAGCCGTTCCAAGCCAAATTCATCTTCATGAGCAGCAATTTGCAACACACTATCGGCAGATGTGTAACAAATCGGCCATCCAGATTGCATGTGCTGCGTGCCAAAATCATCAATGACTTGCGTGCCGGAGGCGTGACAGTTGGCCAGGATACCTTCCGTACCGGCTAATTCGCAAATGCGCGCCGTGATAACTTCGGAAAATGCAGGTGTGGTTTTTGAAAACGTGGTCCAATTCCACGGAACAGGCACCCCAGACAACTCCCAATGACCAGACGGTGTGTCTTTGCCTAGGCTGGTTTGTGTGGCGGCAGCGTAAGCCCCAGTCGGCGCAGGCCAGCCAATATCAAGGCCAGTTGAAATTTGCATCGAAGCACCAGCGCCTAAAGCATTCAAGTTTGGGATTTTTAATGGACCTGTGCGTCCGTCTTCCGCCCTGCCCGCAGCGCAAGCCAGCGCGATATGACCCAGTGTATTAGCCCCAGTATCAGGCGTACCTCCGTTAAAAAAATCAGATGCGTCAGGCGCACCGCCAATACCAACACTATCTATTACAATTAAGAATACCCGATTTTCCGAGGTCTGTGTCATGGGGCGATCCGTTCTAAGATAAGGTCAGGAATTTCAATAGCTGCGCCAATGGTCACCGCGCGCAGTACCGTATGGGTTGCGGCTTGTGCACTGTCTTCATCAGCGGCATGAATGGTTGCAATCGGGTCACCGCGTACAACCTTGGTTCCTAGCGTTAAAACACCTGTCAGGCCAACGCGTGAATCAATCCGATCACTTTCGACCTGCCGCCCACCACCCAACTGCACCACCGTCAAGCCAAGTAATTCACCGTCAATTGCTGCTATTGTTCCGGAATAAGGCGCAAGAACGTCGCCAATCACCGGGGCTTTGGGCAGGTGCTTGTGCCAACTCTCAGCAATGTCAGATGGTCCACCCATGGCCCGAACCATAGCAGCAAAACAATCCATGGCGTGACCTGACGAAATGGCAGCCTTAACGCGCTCTTCGGCTTCGCCTTCAGCGTGCCCTGCAAGTGCAAGAACGCGGGCGCACAAAGCGACAGTCAAGTCGAGCAAGCGTGGTGCTGCAGCACGGTTTCCTGACAAAATCTCAAGACATACGGCAACTTCGACGCCATTGCCAAGGCTCGGCGCCAGGGGTTGCGACATGTCAGTGATGAATGCGGCTGTCGAAGTGCCCGAGCCGTTAGCCGTGGACGTCAATGCACGGGCCAATTTTATAGCCTCGGCTGGAGTTTTCATAAACGCGCCACTACCTGATTTGACGTCAAGCACCAAACCATCAAGACCTGCAGCAAGTTTTTTGGACAAGATCGAGGCGCAAATCAAATCAACACTTTCGACCGTGGCTGTAACGTCTCGGATTGCGTACAAACGTTTATCTGCGGGCGCAATGGAACTGGTAGAACTAACGATCGCACAACCAATATCGCGAGTAATCTTGCGGAACTTAGTAGTATTTTGCTCTGTACTGAGCCCCGGGATTGCCTCAAGTTTATCAAGGGTTCCACCCGTATGCCCAAGCCCACGGCCCGACACCATCGGCACAAACACGTCGCACGCAGCAAGTGCAGGGGCGAGGATCAGGGACACTGGATCACCAACACCGCCTGTAGAATGTTTGTCCAGAACGGGACCCGGTAGATCCCATTTCATGACATCACCACTGTCGCGCATGCCCTTGGTCAAAGACACGCGCCCCTCATCACTTAGTCCGTTCAGACAAACTGCCATAGCAAAAGCTCCCGCTTGTGCGTCTGACACCAAGCGTGTCGCCAAGCCACTACTAAACCAAGTTAATTCAGTAGCAGTGGGGTTTTCACCACGTCGTACCTTGGCAATAATGGCTCGCGCATCCATGAACTATATTTTCGCCATATGATCAGCGGTAAATCGACCCGGTAGCAACTCTGCCATGGTCATTTGTAATATAATTCCATCCATAGTGGACATAGTTACGACTACGTCGGGTCCTGCAAATTCGGCAATCTTCTGGCGGCATCCACCACAAGGCGGCACAGGGGCTGGTGCATCAGCGATCACAGCGATTTCCACGATTTCCCGTTCACCAGCGGCACACATCGCAGCGATTGCCCCTGCTTCAGCGCAGGTGCCTTCTGGATAAGCCACATTTTCTACATTTATACCTTTAAAAATCGTCCCTTTTGTGGTTTTCAACGCAGCCCCAACCGCAAATTTTGAATAAGGCGCATAAGCATTTTCGCGCACAGCGCGGGCTTCACTAATCAGTGACATGACAAATCCTTTTTTTTAGTAGATTGGGCCGTGGTTCACATAAGTTCAAGCCAAGCTGGTCTTAAACGTTCCAGCCAGTGTCACTTCGAGCAATTCAAGATCATCAGTTGGCTCAGAGTAGCGCGTAGCCATTCCAGGCGGAATAACGAAAGCATCGCCCACGGCTAGGCTTTGTGGGTCATTGCCCTCCCCCTCGAGCGTCATCGCACCTTCCATCACAAAGGTGAAATGAATATCAGCGTCGTGTATGGCCCATTGCGTGTCACCAGTTGCACGCCGCACAACCTGCACTCCAGCTACTGATTTGGTAGCATCATTGATAGTTGTATCACGGGCAACGAAACCTTGCAGTCGGAACGGCGCCCACGACGCATCCCTCCCCACGTTGTGCACAAATTTTTGCCCCTGCCATTCACGCTCGGGTCGTAAATCAGGCGTCGGCAAGGTCATTTCATGTTCAATTTCAGTGACATGTTCAGCGGGCACACCAATCTCTATTACTTCAATTCCGCTTGACGCTTCTAGTACGCGGTGGCGAATTTCAGGTGGCTGGATAAAACAATCACCCGCACGCAGACGGATTGGACCACCTTGATCTTCGTATAAAACATCGACCCATCCGCGATAACAATAGATCAACTGAAATCCGACTTTGTGAAAGTGCACCATGTCAGGCACGGGGCCGCCATCGGGGATACGAATGTGGCTGGCAATGATTGATCCACCAAGGCGATTGGGGATCAGATCCCGGTAATGCATTCCTGCACGTCCAATTACCCACGGTGCCTGATCGGCCAATCGGCGTACAACAAAGGCGTGGTCAGTGACGGGCATGTGTAAGGGGGGAGTTAGTGCGTCAATTTCAACCGTCGTTCCCCCCGGTGATGTAAACTGTTGGGCATCCGCGAAACCCACATCATCAGTCAAAATACGTAAATGTCCAGCATCACCGATTTGGTTTTGGTCCAGCCTAACCCGCAAACCATGCCCTGAAAATACAACCACAGTTGGGTCATCAGCGGGATAAATCGAGTCCATCCGCATACGCAACGTTTTAGTAAAAAACCCAATATCAGCTGTAAGAGCGGTGCTGGGCAGGCATACTTCTGCAAAGATTTTTACTAGCTTTTTCATATTGCCAATCTGGGTGTCAGTTTTCAAATTTGTAAGAGAGTGCATCTTATCCTTATAGCTGACATAGCGCTTCCCTAACGACAGATAAATAGTTTAATATTAAACTATATTTAATATGCTCTAGATTTGACCTTTTGATAGACTGGTGACCCAATGTCAGACACGCCCCCCAAGACCCTGATCGAAGCGTCCACAATTGACGCGCAGAAAAAAGAAACTTTGCGGCAGGCAGCATTGGATTACCACCGCCACCCCAAACCGGGCAAGCTGGAGATCCGCGCAACTAAGCCGATGGCGAACGGACGCGATTTGGCGCGGGCTTATTCACCTGGCGTCGCAGAAGCGTGCCTTGAAATTAAGAACAACCCAGCCACAGCGCACGACTATACCGCACGGGGCAATCTGGTTGCGGTTGTGACCAATGGCTCTGCTGTTCTTGGGCTTGGGAATATCGGCGCACTAGCGTCAAAACCGGTAATGGAAGGCAAGGCAGTTCTATTCAAAAAATTCGCCAACATTGACTGTTTTGATATTGAGCTGAACGAATCTGACCCCAGAAAGCTAGCCGATATTGTTTGTGCGCTAGAACCGACATTCGGCGCGATCAACCTTGAAGACATCAAAGCACCTGAATGTTTTATAGTTGAAAAAATCTGCCGTGAACGGATGAATATTCCTGTTTTTCATGACGATCAGCACGGCACTGCTATTGTTGTTGGTGCTGCTGCGACCAACGCGATGGCGATCTCTGGAAAAAAATTCGAAGATATCAAAATTGTCAGCACTGGCGGTGGGGCTGCTGGAATCGCATGCTTGAATATGTTGCTAAAACTTGGTGTGAAACGTGAAAATGTCTGGCTGTGTGACATCGAAGGTCTGGTCTATGAAGGCCGCGAGAAGGATATAACACCACAAAAAGCCGAATTCGCCCAAGGCAAAACAGCCGCTACACTAGGCGATGTGATCGACGGAGCCGACATGTTCCTCGGGCTGTCAGGTCCTGGCGTGTTGAAGCCAGACATGGTTGGGCGGATGGCAAAGGCGCCAATTATTTTTGCACTAGCAAACCCGAATCCAGAAATCTCACCCGAAGATGCACGTGCCGTTGCACCTGATGCCATCATGGCGACGGGACGCAGCGATTTTCCAAACCAAGTGAACAATGTGCTGTGTTTTCCGTTCATCTTTCGAGGCGCACTGGACGTTGGCGCAACTGAAATTAATGACGCTATGAAGATAGGCTGTGTCCAAGGTATCGCAGCCTTGGCCCGCGCTACCACATCCGCCGAAGCGGCCGCCGCCTATCAGGGCGAACAGATGACATTTGGCGTCGACTACCTGATCCCCAAGCCATTCGATCCACGTTTGATGGGTGTCGTGGCATCAGCCGTTGCCAAGGCCGCTATGGAAACCGGTGTCGCGACTAAACAGGTCGATCTGCCATCCTATAAAGCCAGTTTGGACGCATCAGTGTTCAAGTCCGCCATGTTGATGCGCCCCGTATTCGAAGCAGCTGCAAAAGTTATCCGCCGGATCGTGTTCACAGAAGGTGAAGACGAACGCGTGTTGCGGGCAGCCCAAGCTGTGATTGAAGAAACCACAGAGACTCCAATATTGATAGGCCGCCCTGACGTGATTGCACGGCGGGCTGAACGCGCTGGTCTTGATATCGACCTGAACAACCTCGACATCGTAAACCCAGAAAATGACCCACGGTATCGAGATTATTGGGAAACATATCACTCACTAATGGCACGACATGGCGTAACACCTGATTTAGCGAAGGCAGTTATGCGCACCAACACCACCGCCATTGGTGCCGTTATGGTGCAGCGCGGCGAGGCTGACAGCATGATCTGCGGCACCTTTGGGCAATTCCGCTGGCACCTAAATTACATAGAGGAAATTTTGGGCAAGAACCACAAAGTTCAAGGTGCACTTAGCATGATGATACTCGAAGATGGGCCATTGTTCATCGCTGATACGCATGTGCGATCCGAACCCACACCAGCACAGATTGCACAGTCCGCAATTGGTGCTGCGCGGCATGTGAAACGCTTTGGCTTAGAGCCAAATGTCGCGTTTTGTGCCCAGTCACAATTTGGTAATCTGGACTGCGACACTGGCAACAGAATGCGTGCAGCGATGTCCATTCTGGACGCACAACAGGTCGATTTTACTTATGAAGGAGAAATGAACGTCGATGCCGCACTTGATCCAGAATTGCGCGAACGCTTGTTGCCGTGTGGGCGGATGAAAGGTGCAGCTAACGTACTGATCTTTGGTCATGCTGACGCCGCCAGCGGTGTTCGCAATATTCTTAAGATGAAAGCAGGCGGACTTGAAGTTGGCCCAATCCTGATGGGCATGGGAAATCGCGCCCATATCGTCACGCCATCCATCACACCACGCGGTTTGCTGAACATGGCGGCAATCGCTGGCACCCCGGTAAAGGATTATGGTTAAACAGACCCTAAAAAGGGGGGAGTTGCAGTTCTCCCCAATTTTCAAACTATCAAAGGTCTTTTAATTTCGCGATGGTGTCTACTATTTACCCACAGGCTATGGTGGTGCAGATCTTACAACGGCTTGTAACAGTTTTGCTTTATTTTGTTTATTTATTTTGCTGTGTTTACTCATAATTTTAAGTCAGAGACGGAATAAGCTCATCCAGTATTATAAAGCTGATACTCACCAGAGTGTTTTATACAAATATTTTAAAGATTTACCATTAACCTAGACGTGTCTTTAGGCTCCCCATACTCAGTGATAAGCTGTTACCTACGTGGAGACGATCTGATGATCGGTAACGCTTGTAAAACATCTCAGATGGTTTGCAGATTTGCAGACTTACGCTTTAGGCTTAGCTAATCAGAGCATTAATCAACAGCTTTGCAAATATTTGCAACAAGATCGTATATCATTCTGCAAAGTCGTCACTGGACGGGCAAACAGCCTTGCCCACTACGCCCTACAGGGCCTATCCCTAGGTCAACACAGGGAGAATACCATGGCATACCGCGAAATATATAAAAATTGGCAGGACGATCCAGAAGGTTTCTGGATGAAAGCAGCCAATGCGATTGACTGGGACACCTCACCGACTAAAGCCCTTTTTGACGATAAGGCACCACTCTATGAATGGTATCGCGATGCCCGAGTAAACACCTGCTTTAACGCCCTTGACCGCCATGTTAAGGCCGGTCGCGGCGATCAAGTTGCTATCATTTACGACAGCCCAATGACTAATACGATCAGCAAGATCAGCTACACCGAACTACTGACACGTGTCGCCTCCCTTGCGGGTGCATTGAAGGCCAAAGGCATCACAAAAGGTGACCGCGTAATTATCTACATGCCAATGATTCCCCAGGCCCTTGAAGCAATGCTGGCCTGCGCGCGGCTTGGCGCGATTCATTCGGTTGTGTTTGGCGGATTTGCCGCCAACGAACTGGCAGTGCGGATTAACGATGCCACCCCCAAGGCCATCATTGCAGCGTCTTGCGGGTTGGAACCGGGTCGCGTGATCCATTACAAACCACTGCTGGACGGTGCAATCAATCTTGCTACACATAAACCTGAATTATGTGTGGTTTATCAACGTGAACAACAGGTTGCTGCGCTGACCGAAGGCCGTGACGTCGATTGGCACGACTTTCAGGTCGGCATCGATCCAGCCGGTTGCGTTATGGTTGAGGGCATGCATCCTGCCTATATTCTCTATACTTCCGGTACCACAGGCGCACCAAAGGGCGTTGTGCGACCTACTGCTGGCCATCTTGTGGCCCTGCACTGGACAATGAAAAATATATATAATGTCAACCCGGGCGATGTGTTCTGGGCAGCATCAGATGTCGGATGGGTCGTGGGCCACAGCTACATTTGTTATGGGCCACTGATCCATGGCAACACCACCGTTGTGTTTGAAGGAAAACCTGTTGGCACGCCAGACGCAGGTACCTTCTGGAGAGTTATTGAACAACATAAGGTTAAATCCTTCTTCACCGCGCCAACGGCCTTTCGTGCCGTAAAACGCGAAGACCCAAAAGGCGAATTGATCAAGGACTACGATCTGTCAAATCTAGATCAAATCTACCTCGCAGGCGAACGAGCAGATCCCGACACGATTGAATGGATGCAAGATAAGCTGGGCAAACCAATTTATGATCACTGGTGGCAGACAGAAACTGGCTACACAATCGCAGGTAACCCTGTTGGTATCGAACCGATGCCAGTGAAACTAGGCTCACCAACAGTAGCGATGCCAGGGTATAATGTGCAAATCCTTGATGTTGACGGACACCAAATGCCGGTGGGTGAACTTGGCGCAATTGCAATTAAACTGCCTCTGCCGCCAGGAACATTGCCAACGCTTTGGAATGCTGAAGACCGGTTCTTAAAAAGCTACATGCGAACCTTTCCCGGATATTATGAAACTGGTGATGCAGGTATGATTGATGAAGACGGCTATCTTTATATAATGGCCCGTACGGATGACGTGATTAACGTGGCGGGTCATAGGCTTTCAACGGGAGGTATGGAAGAAGTCCTTGCAGCGCATCCGGACGTGGCAGAGTGCGCAGTAATTGGCGTTACGGATCAATTGAAGGGCCAATTGCCTGTTGGGTTTGTCTGCTTAAATAAAGGTACTGAAACTTCACATGAAGACGTCGTCCGCGGTTGCGTCAAGTTGGTGCGCAACAAGATTGGTCCTGTTGCTGCGTTTAAACTTTGCATCGTGGTAGATCGTCTACCAAAAACAAGGTCTGGTAAAATTCTGCGAGCCACAATGGTGAAAATTGCGGACGGTGCAGACTTTAAAATGCCTGCGACCATTGATGACCCAGACATCTTGGATGAAATTCGCCAAGCCTTAAAGCCACTTGGGTATGCTGGTGGCTAATTCAGGCGAATTGTTCTTGGATCAAGCGTTCTTCTAATCCATGACCGGGGTCGAACAGGATGCGGTGTGAAACTTCTGGCGCTGACCAAACATCAACTTGTTTAACGTCTTTCACGGATACACCGTCCGCGTCGACATTTACGGGGCGTTTGGCGGCATTCGTAACATCAAACGTTACTCGCGCCGCTTTGGGCAATAGCGCACCACGCCAGCGTCGCGGCCGGAATGCAGCAACAGCAGTCAGCGCCAACACGTCCGAACCTATGGGAAGGATTGGACCATGGGCAGAATAGTTATAAGCAGTGGATCCAGCAGGGGTCGCCAAAAGCGCGCCGTCGCAGACCAATTCGTCCATCCGCAGCGTACCATCTACATAAATACGCAGCTTTGCAGCTTGTGGGCCTGCGCGTAGCAAAGACACTTCGTTGATGGCCAGCGCCTTGTGCTGCGTTCCGTTGACGCAGGTGGCAATCATGTGAAGGGGGTTGATGACCTCTTCTTGCGCTTTTTCCAAACGGTCCCGCAGTCCTTGCGCTGAATAGTTGTTCATCAAAAACCCGACTGTACCACGGTTCATTCCATAAACTGGCGCAGGTAAATATTGGGTATTATGCAGAGTTTCTAGCATAAACCCGTCACCACCTAAGGCAACAATAATATCAGCGTTTTCAACTACAACTCCACCATATTGCAATGTCAAAGCTACTTTTGCAGCCTGTGCAATCGGCATATCGCTTGCTACAAACGCAATTTTAGTTTTAAAAATTAAATTGGCAGACATAAAAATTCTTTCAAGTTCTAGAGACTTTTTCCCCATCACTCTAGGAAAACGCAAGTCGCTCATCAAGGCAAGATTGTCGTAACCGGGATGAAGCACATATAAAAAAATGGGGGTTATAAGCATCATGTCGAAGGCCTATAAATACATTAACAGTTTCGCCAAAGGATAACCGCCATGAATGCCATAACCAAAGACGCCGGTTTTTTCACCGAAAACCTTTCGACCCGTGACCCCGAAATTGCTGCAGCAATTGGTGCGGAACTGGGCCGTCAGCGCAAAGAGATAGAACTGATTGCATCAGAAAACATTGTTTCTGCCGCAGTTATGGAAGCGCAAGGTAGCGTGATGACCAACAAATACGCCGAAGGATATCCAGGCCGACGGTATTATGGAGGCTGCCAACACGTTGATGTCGCTGAAAACTTAGCCATTGATCGTGCGAAAAATTTATTTGGTTGTAAATTTGTAAACGTACAGCCGAACTCAGGCAGTCAAGCAAATCAAGGTGTGTTTCAGGCACTGATCAAACCCGGTGACACCATTCTAGGAATGTCGCTGGACGCTGGCGGCCATTTGACCCATGGCGCAAAGCCAAACCAATCAGGCAAAATTTACAACGCTATTCAATACGGCGTGAAGCAATCCGATAGCATGTTAGACTATGATCAAGTTCAAGCCCTAGCAACCGAACATCAGCCAAAGTTAATCATTGCAGGCGGGTCCGCCATTCCGCGAATTATTGATTTCAAACGCATGCGCGAAATTGCAGATAGCGTTGGTGCTTACCTCCTTGTTGACATGGCGCACTTCGCGGGCTTCGTTGCAACAGGACTGTATCCGTCACCATTTCCACACGCTCACGTTGCCACCACAACAACGCACAAAACTCTGCGCGGCCCGCGCGGTGGTCTAATCTGTACCAACGATGAAGCACTAGCCAAAAAATTTAACTCTGCTATTTTTCCAGGCATACAAGGTGGGCCATTAATGCATGTTATTGCGGCCAAGGCTGTGGCGTTTGGAGAGGCATTACGCCCTGAATTCAAGACTTACCAAGAACAAGTCGTAAAGAACGCCCAAGCGCTGGCCAAGCAGCTGATCAAGGGTGGCTTGGACATAGTCACAGGGGGAACTGACACTCACTTAATGTTAGTCGACCTTCGGCCTAAAGGCGTAAAAGGCAATGACACCGAAGCCGCGCTCGAACGTGCCCACATTACTTGCAACAAAAACGGTATACCTTTCGATCCTGAAAAGCCGATGGTGACGTCTGGTATACGTCTGGGCTCACCTGCAGGCACGACACGCGGGTTTACCGAAATCGAATTTCGTCAGGTCGCTGATTGGATCGTCGAAGTGGTTGACGGGTTGGCGGCGAATGGCGCAAACGGCAATGCAGATGTCGAGGCAAAAGTGAGAACTGAAGTTGAAGCGCTATGTGATAGCTTCCCAATTTATTCCAACCTTTGATCTGTTGAAAAACTAGAAAGCAGCCGTGGGACCTATGCCAAAACAACGTAGACATCCTCAGCTGCATTCGCTTTTCTAACGCTATGCAGGAGCCCCGAGTTTTAGATACCACGATAGCCCGCCACTTACGTGCAAAACTTCCTCAGCCAATTGCAGAAGTCGCTGTTTTTACACTTAAACAGCTCTGGGCGTGCTTATTTGGCGGGCTTCTTTTGTTGGCAATAATTTTTACAAATGCGATTTGGGCCAGTGGCTGGCCAATCGCCAGATATGACGCCTTGTTCGCGTTCGCGATCGTAACTCAAGCCGCTATGTTATTTTTTAAACTTGAGAATTGGCAAGAAGCCAAAGTCATAGCACTTTTTCATATAACTGGAACGGCCATGGAGATTTTCAAGGTCAAAGTAGGATCATGGGCATACCCAGAAGAGGCGTTTTTCATGGTGGTAGACGTGCCACTTTTCAGCGGATTTATGTATGCATCCGTTGGCAGCTACATAGCACGGGTTATCAGAATTTTTAATATGCAATTCACCTGCTATCCGCCCTTCTGGGTTACAGCGGTGCTGGCAACATCAATATATGTAAACTTTTTTTCACATCATTATGTGCCTGATATCCGCCTAGCCCTATTCGTGGCAACAGTAATTGTATTCTGGAACACCCGCGTTGTGTTTAGTGTTGGAAGCACTTACCCCTTACCCCTTGCCGCACTCTTCGCGAGCTTCTTTTTATGGATCGCAGAAAATGTTGGTACCTTGACTGGAACATGGGTCTACGCCGGTTCGCGCACGTTTGAAATGACATCGATCAGCAAAATCGGTAGTTGGTATTTGTTGCTTTACGTGGCCTTTGTTACGGTGACTTTAATTAAATGCATTTCAATAAGTACTAAATCCACGTCAGAAACACCATCAGTGCGATCCCATCAAAGATCAAATTGAAACTGATAACACTACGAATTCTGAAAATGCTTAAGTCGTATCACTTAAATAGAAAGATGGCATTCAGGTAATTTATTAATACCTTGGGCGCCTCTTCCAGTTTACATTTATCAATCATAATCCGCAATTTGAGGTGGTTCATCTAATTGCGGTCTGAGCATAATAACTCCCTTCACGATGTGTCTACCGCAGTAGCAACTGCACAGTGTGCGCAAGATCTCTTTTAAAAGTGCATCCCTAAATTTGAACACGTTGCTAAATAAAGCCTCACACTTGGTCAGTTTGTATAATGCAAAATTCACATTCATGAGTGCAAATTTAGCGTGAAGTTCTAACCCTTTCAATTCGCCAATTCTAGATCTAATGTGACCATGATGTTAAATTTTCACACTTATGGTGATCCGTCTCTGCCCAACATATTGATTGCACATGGACTTTTCGGGTCTGGGCGCAATTGGGGCGTGATTGCAAAGCGGCTATCCGACCAGTTCCACGTGATCTGTCCGGACATGCGAAATCACGGCGCAAGCCCATGGTTTAGTTCGCAAAGCTACGCTGATATGGCAAACGACTTGTCAGCACTGTTGGATCAACCAACACTTATTGTCGGCCATTCCATGGGAGGTAAAGCCGCAATGGTTTTGGCGCTTGAATATCCACATCTAATCAGTAAGTTAGTAGTCGTAGACATTGCTCCTGTCGCCTACCCACACAGTCAATCACAACACATCGATGCAATGCGCGCAGTAGATTTAAGTGAGGTTGAGAAGCGGACTGATGTAGCGAAAACCCTCGATCCAGAAGTACGTGATTTTTTGTTGCAATCCCTAGATGTGAAGAATAAAAAGTGGGTTCTGAACCTTAACGTACTTGCGGCTGAGATGCATAAGATTATTGGATTTCCAGACGTATCAGGTTCCTTTGCTGGGCCGACGTTGTTTTTGTCTGGCGGCGACAGCCACTATGTAACTCCAGAATACCGCCCTGTGATCAAAAATTTATTTCCCAGCGCACGCTTCGCAAAAATACCAGATGCGGGCCACTGGCTGCACGCGCAAAAGCCGCGTGAATTTGAAGCAACTTTGCGAGCATTCTTCGCCTAAACGACATGCGCAATCTGTAGATTTGAGGTAAGTGCACTTGGTACTATTTTGGGTCGAACACGAGGTGTCCTCAGAAAAACCACAGCAACTGCAAGAGGTGCGAAATGTAGTGCATGGTGCTACCATTATTTGGCTTGATAAATAATTATGCTCCCAACCGCACAAATTCCGTCAAACTAAAGAATAATTTGACCGACCTGTTGTCAATAATCGCCATCAAAACCACAATGATCTTCCGTATTTCTAAAAAGGAAATCAGTTTCCCAATATTGCCTTCGGAATAAATATCATAACACAGGTGAGTGACTTAACCATAATGCGGCCACTGAGTAATATGCCAAAAATTGGATATAAAATTGAAAAAAGGGAAAATAGCAATTTTTGAAGTAATTTGGTGCGCAACGAAATGTTTAGCGTAGAGAGAGATTTACATGAAAGCGAGCGTGGATCTTGCATCGGGGTCAAGGGGTGGTGCTTGAAGGGCGGCAACTCTCAATACTACTTCAATAGCCTAGTTGCATTCGGACTGGAGGGGGATGCCTTTCAAAGGAAAGGTTTGGTCGCTATCAGGACTCTGATTTACAAAGTTAAAAAACAGTTATTCAGTGCATTTTCTTTTCAAAACTTGAGCCTGTAAAGTTAGCTTAGTTCCAAATCTGAAGATAAAACGACGCAAGGCAATCTCAATCTACAGTATCCAAATGTCCTCATTTTCTAAGAAGTTCAAGTAAACAAGGATCTATTTTGACTAATTAATAACCATATCCTTAATAGTTTCGAAGCCACTATTAACATTCAAAACTTCGATTTCGTCAAAGGGGAAATTAACAATCCGAATCTTTTTAGCTAAAATATTCAAAATCTAACGTTGCCACAAACCAAACTAACTCGATTTTATTATTCAGATTAACAGCAGATTCATTCCTTATAGCTGCGCGTAAATCTTCCTAAACAGGTTATTTCTGAACTATTGAAGCAAAGTGACTTCCTGAACAGCTTGATTGATACAATCAAAATCACAAGTAATGACACCATCACTAACCCAAGCCCCACTGATAAACCGGTGCTTAAGAACATTCCATTTAACATGAATATCTATCCCTTGTGGTAAGAGATTAGTTCATTAAATCGAAATAAAGTAACTTAGCAGTAGAAGCGAACCGGAAGCCTAATTCCTGTGTAAGCACGCAATCACTGAAGAACCAATCGTTGTCACCAAACATATTTCATTAGCGCAGAGAAATAGCTTTAGCTGTCCATTTTCAGCGCGCTAATAAAAGCTTCTTGGGGAATATTGACGCTGCCGAACTGGCGCATCTTTTTCTTACCCGCCTTCTGCTTATCAAGAAGTTTACGTTTTCTTGAAGCATCACCACCATAACATTTGGCAGTGACGTCTTTCCGCATGGCCGACAAAGTCTCACGGGCAATGACTTTACCGCCAATAGCCGCTTGGATAGGAATTTTGAACATGTGACGTGGTATCAGGTCTTTGAGTTTTTCGACCATGGCACGGCCACGGACCTCTGCGCGGTCGCGGTGTACCATCATTGACAGCGCGTCAACGGGTTCATCGTTGACGAGGACGGACATTTTTACAAGTGCATCCTCGCGGTAGCCCATGAGGGTGTAGTCAAAGGACGCGTAACCTTTAGTGACAGATTTCAGGCGATCATAGAAGTCAAACACTACTTCGTTAAGCGGTAAGTCGTAGACAACAAGCGCACGTGAACCCGCATAGGTTAGGTCAGATTGGATCCCACGACGATCTTGACACAGCTTTAATACGTCTCCTAAGTATTCGTCTGGCACAAGGATAGTCGCCTTAATGCGGGGTTCTTCAATATGATCAATAAGAGTCATGTCTGGCATGTCGGCAGGATTGTGCAGTTCATCCATAGTATTATCACGCATGTGGACATGATAAACAACAGAAGGCGCGGTAGTGATCAGGTCGATATCATATTCGCGTTCAATCCGGTCGCGGATAACTTCAAGATGCAGCAGGCCAAGGAAGCCACAGCGAAAGCCAAAACCTAGCGCGGCGGAGGATTCCATTTCAAACGAGAAAGACGCATCATTGAGAGCAAGTTTATCGATCGCTTCACGCAGATCTTCAAACAGAGCGGAATCCACAGGGAATAGACCACAAAAAACAACAGGTTGTGCAGGTTTGAAACCAGGGAGCGGAGTGACTTCGGATTTTTGATGCGTAATGGTGTCACCAACGCGGG
The DNA here is from genome assembly GCA_047635635.1 of Octadecabacter sp. GTDB lineage: Bacteria > Pseudomonadota > Alphaproteobacteria > Rhodobacterales > Rhodobacteraceae > Octadecabacter. Next base: position 40,543 of record JBLILC010000003.1, read on the forward strand.
TGTCGCGAACTTGTTTGATTGACGCAGTCATAAAGCCGATTTCGCCAGGACAAAGCTCATCAACGTTTTCCATTTTTGGACGGAACACACCAATGCGTTCAACGTGATGGATCGTGCCGTTGCTGATGAATTTAACTTTTTCACCCTTGCGCAACTTGCCGTCTATAATACGAACAAGCACAATTACACCTAGGTAGCTGTCATACCAAGAATCCACCAACATTGCCCTGAGGGGCGCTTCAGGGTCGCCTTTAGGAGCAGGGAGTTGGTGGACGATGGCCTCAAGCGTCTCAACAATACCTTCACCAGTTTTAGCGGACACAGCTATAGCTCCAGATGCATCAATGCCAATTACGTCTTCCACCTGCTCGGCAACGCGGCTTACGTCAGATGCAGGCAAATCTATCTTATTGAAAACAGGTACAATTTCGTGATTGGCGTCAATGGCATGATAGACGTTAGCGAGGGTCTGCGCCTCGACTCCTTGAGTGCTGTCCACCACTAAAAGTGAGCCTTCGACGGCTCGCATAGAGCGACTGACCTCGTAGGCAAAATCAACATGACCGGGGGTGTCGATTAGGTTGAGGACGTAATCTTCACCATTTTTGGCGGTGTAGTTGATCCGCACAGTCTGGGCTTTAATGGTGATACCGCGTTCACGCTCGATATCCATAGAATCGAGCATTTGGGCCTTCATATCGCGTTCCGCCACCGTGTTGGTGGCCTGGATCAAACGATCTGCAAGCGTAGATTTACCGTGGTCAATATGTGCCACGATGGAGAAATTCCGGATGTGTGAGAGTGCTGTCATGATGAGGATATGTAGAGGTTTTTGAGGTTTGTCGAGGGGGATTTGGTCTGGCACAGCATTGTTAGCAAGGTGGTTTATAATCGTTCAGAATTTTGAAGCTGTCATTAAATTAAAACATTAGTTATCCCAATCAACTTCGACTGCGTAATTTGCCAGTGTAGCGTTTAGCAGGAGGCTAAAATGCAGCATATATATGTTCTGTACCAACGGTTTGGGAACTAAAAAGATCATGAACTGGACACTTGGTTATCCAAGTTCGATAAATCCCCACAAGAAGCATGACGGTTGATTTGATGATACCAATCTAAATCCTCTGCTTTTGAAAACTTAGCTCCGAGCCAAGCTCGGCGTTGGCACATCAAGCGCAACCTTACGTAACACCAAGATGAAGCGAATCAGTGGGGTGTTGATGTAGGGCGCATCACCGCAAATGTGATTTGATGCCCCTTTTCACGTAGCGCGACTTGCGACATAACACAAACAACAGTTCCGGTACCAACGTGGATCAACCCACCAATAAGTTGGGCCCAAAAGACTACAGTGGGGTACTATGAGAAGTTTTGTTATTTTGTCAGCCTTGATCGCGTTCACCGCCTGTTCAGGCGGACAAGATCGTAACAATTCAGGATCTACGCGAGGGGTGACAGGGGATATCAGCCGCGCGTGCTTGGGTGCCAACCGTTCCGCTGCGACACCAACTTTATGCAAATGCGTTCAAGGCGTGGCCAACCGCGAACTTTCGAGACGAGATCGAACCCGCGTTGCGGACTTCTTTGTTAATCCGGAGAATGCTAACTACACGAAGATTAGCGACACCACCGCCAATGATGCATTTTGGAAACGCTATCGTGCATTCACAAGTTTAGCGCGCAGCCAATGCTGATAAAAGACGGGCGCCAAGTAGTTCAGACACCCGCTTTAGTTTGTCATTAAGGTAGTAACAGAACGCCTTTAGCCACCTCATTAGTGTTCATTTTCCCTGCCTATGTCACTGTGATCTATCCGGTCCAAATCAACCGGGATGCTCACATTAATCTGACCAGCATTATCAAATGTGAAAGTGATGCCGATAGTGTCGTCTTGTTTGAAAGGTGTCGTTAGGCCCATGAACATAACATGATTGCTACCCCGCTGCAGGCGAAGCTCATTGCCCGCTGGCAGCAAAAAGCCCGCCTCGACGTGAACCATTCGCATAACACCATTTTCGTCTTCGATATGAGTGTGAAGTTCAACTCGCTGTGCTGCATCCGAGGTCACGCCAAGCAGTTTGTCATCAGTATCACCATGATTGTGGATCACCATAAAGGCAGCACCCGCCATAGCGTTGGATGAAAGTGCATATTGGTCGCGAATTTCAATCTCTGCCAGAGCCGGTATTGCGAGAGAGAATGCTGTAAAAGCGGTGATGAGGGTCAATTTGAGGGACATGTTGCGTTCCTGTCTGTTCGATCTGAATGTCATAAATGTGAAAGCAGTTTTCAGACGACAAGTGGTGGACCGCGAGCTTGTACAGAAGTGGGAATAACTAGAATTTCTGATTTTAGAACAGGCGTCTGCAAAATAGTTTGAATTTGAGAAAGCAGTGGCTTCACTATTACTGTCGCAGAACTACAGGCCATCAACGTCAATGCGCAGTCTGGGCATATAGTAACAGGCCCAATCGGATTGTCCTGCTCATTTAAAGTAACCACAAGAGGTCCTTGCGCAGAACACAAAATTACTTGACCCTGGGCATCTTTGGCTATGCCACGCGCCATTGCCATTTGCTGTGAGGTTGAAGCTATCAAAAGCGCAAGGCTAAAGGTAAGTATACGTAACATAACTTTTGGTAACAGGTGCGCAGCGCAATCTAAAGCTCTCTAAGGTCGCATCAGCATCTTAAAAAACTAAAAAAGGCCCAAAAGTAAACTTCAGGCCTTTCAAATTTGTAGTTATAAAAATTAGGCCTCTACTGTTGCAGCTTTGGCAATGTCTTTTTTAACTTTGAGAGCAGATGGGGAAAGTTCTTCATCTTTAGATTTCATAAAGAATGCGTCAAGGCCACCGCGATGATCAACCGTTCGAAGCGCTGCGTTCGAAATACGAAACTTAAAGCTGCGACCTAACGACTCGGACATCAAAGATACGTCCTGCAGGTTTGGCAAAAACCGACGGCGTGTACGGTTTTTAGCGTGGCTGACGTTATTGCCCGACATGGGGCCTTTTCCTGTCAATTCGCAACGGCGCGACATAGCGTATTCCTTGTCTATCAAGGGCCAGCGGCATTTAGCGCAACCCAGTCTATCAAATTTGCATAAGCCCACTAATGGCTGGGACCAACTTCATCCGCCGGAATTAAGTGGATTCCTTGGTGTCGTCAAGCCCCAGTCACCCCATATCGGCGGTTTAAGCAGGTGGATCAGTTTGTTTTGCCGATGCTGGTGGAAAAAGCTTGGCAATCATTAACTCAGCAGCTTGGGTTGGGGGAATTCTGCCATGTGCCACATGATCTTCTAACGCGGCGAGTTGGGCTTTCACAGCTTTGTCAGACGTAAGCTTTGAAAGCAGTCCTGCGCGTACTTCCTCTTTAAACCAGAAACGCGCTTGTCGTGCGCGCCGTGCGTCCCAGATGCCGTTATCCTTGCGCCAAGCAGCGAGGGTTTGAATTTCACTCCAAGCGGCGAAAATTCCATCTTCTTGCAAAGCCGACACAGCCAAAGCCTTAGGGAAATCATGTGTTTCACGAGGTGGATCTTGAGTTCGTTTCCTCATCAAACGCAGAGCGCTAGCATAATCTGCACAAGTGCGCATGGCTTGCGGCTTCAGATCGCCATCAGCTTTGTTTACAAGGATAATATCGCAAGTTTCCATTATGCCACGCTTAACGCCTTGCAATTCATCTCCACCAGCCGGCGCGAGCAGGAGTAAAAACAGGTCCGACATTTCCGCAACCGCGGTTTCGGACTGACCAACGCCAACCGTCTCGATCAATACAACATCGAATTTAGCGGCTTCACACAACGCAATGGCTTCGCGGGTACGGCGCGCAACACCGCCCAGTTGGGTTTGGCTCGGAGAAGGTCTGATAAACGCTAATCGGTCGCGTGCCAGTAGGTCCATGCGAGTTTTATCACCCAAAATTGACCCACCGGACCGCGTTGAACTTGGGTCCACAGCTAGTACAGCGACGCGCAACCCCTGCCCAGTTAACATTCTTCCAAAGGTTTCGATAAACGTCGATTTTCCCACCCCTGGCGTACCAGACAGCCCAATGCGCAACGCTTGATGGTCAGTACCGAGAGCGGCCAGCAATTCAGCCGACAGCGCGCGATCATCACGCCGTGTGCTTTCAACCAGCGTGATAGCGCGGGCCAATGCGCGGCGTTCACCGGCACGGATTTTGTCTGCTGTGATTTGGATATCCATAGCTGCTTTATGGTGATCCTTTGGCGTTGCGTCTAGACGAGGTATTGCGCATCCGTTTTTTTAACAAGAAGAAGAATGAATGAAAGACAAATTACCCATTGATGACGTGCTGCGAGACTTGTTGCAGGCTGTGCGAGCGCACGGCTGCGCAGTTTTACAGGCACCACCAGGTGCGGGCAAGACGACCCGGGTGCCTCTAGCACTGTTGCAGGCAAGTATCGTGCAAGGCCGAATCGTAATGCTGGAACCGCGTCGTTTGGCGACGCGAGCAGCAGCAGAGCGTTTGGCACAACAGCTTGACGAGTCAGTGGGTGAAACGGTTGGCTACCGGATGCGCGGTGAAACAAATGTGTCAAAGCAGACACGGGTTGAAGTCGTGACAGAAGGAATTTTGACCCGTATGATCCAAACCGATCCTGAATTGACCGGCATTGGCGCAGTAATTTTTGATGAATTTCACGAGCGGTCTTTGAACGCCGATCTCGGGTTGGCATTAACGCTTGAAGTACGCGAGGCGCTGCGCCCTGATCTGATCATCATAGTCATGTCCGCAACCTTAGACGCGGGGCCTGTGGCTGATTTGGTAAACGCTCCTACAATCACGTCGCAAGGTCGTTCCCATACAGTGGAACACCGCTGGTTGAACAGGCCATTGCGCAAGGAAGACCAGTTTGAGACGGTGGTAACAGATTTGGTGGCACAGGCAGTTGGGGAAACGCAAGGTGGTGTGCTGGTGTTCCTGCCTGGTGAGGGTGAGATCCGTCGAGTTCATTCACGGCTAAACGCACGACTGCCAAGCGATTGTTCTGTGCGTCCCTTGTACAGTGCCTTACCGTATTCCGACCAACGCGCCGCGATCGCACCTTTAACATCAGGGCGCAAGATAGTGCTATCAACATCGATCGCAGAGACATCGCTAACTATAGAAGACATTCGCGTGGTGGTTGATTGTGGACGATCTCGTCGCGCGCGGTTTGATTCTGGATCAGGCATGTCACGACTGGTCACCGAACGCGTCACCCGCGCCGAGGCCGCCCAGCGCGCAGGCCGCGCTGGGCGGGTCGCCGAAGGGGTCGCCTATAAACTTTGGTCCAAAGGCGAAGACGGCGCACTGGCGGCGTTTCCACCGGCAGAAATTGAGGCAGCAGATCTAACAGGTCTGGCGGTTGAACTGGCGGTCTGGGGCAGTGATGGCTTGCCGTTTCTCACCGCACCGCCGGCAGGCGCATTGGCCGAAGCGCGCAGCCTGTTAAACGCTTTAGGGGCACTGGACGGGACGCGAATTACAGACCACGGACGCGCATTAGCACGACTGCCGCTGCACCCGCGATTGGGGCATATGTTGGTAGCGGGCGGCAAACCGGCGGCAGGACTTGCTGCATTATTGTCAGAACGCGATATTCTACAAGGCGCACCAACAGATTTATTATTGCGCATTAAAGCTCTGGCTGGAGAACGCGGTAGCTATCCTATTCGCCAAGGAACGCTGGCTCGCGTCAAACAAGAAGCCAAACGGTTGGCAAAACTAGCGCCAGTCCGCCTTGAACAAACGAACGAAACTTATGCGGCCATGGCTTATCCTGATCGCATCGCAATGCGGCGTTCCGGTGATGACCCACGCTACATACTATCTGGTGGCAAAGGTGCGGTGATGGACGCAGCAGATGCCCTTGCGGGACAAAAATTGTTGATCGTCACAGACACCGACGGCAACCCAAGAGAGGCAAAGATTCGTACCGCTTTAGTGATAACTGAGGCGAGCATGCGCAACGTGGCGGGAGACCAAATTCGTGTGGTGCAAAGTTGTTCTTGGTCTAAACGCAGCGGCAAAGTGTTGGCAAGAACGCAAGAACAACTCGGCGCAGTGATAATATCGGATATGTCGTGGATGGATGCGCCAAAAGACGCTGTTGCGCTGGCCATGCTCGACGGGGTGCGCGCACTGGGTTTCAAATTCACTGCTGCTACTGAACGATTTCGCGCCCGAGTTGAACTGGTTCGCACAGTAGATCCTGGCTTACCCAACCTATCGGACGCAACCCTCATGGACAATATCGGCGAATGGCTTCTGCCCTACCTGCAAGGTGTGCAGACGACAGCACAATGGAAATCCCACGACACCCTACAAGCCTTGCGCGCAATTCTGACGTGGGACCAGATGAAGCGCGTCGACTCTGAGGCGCCCGCACAATTCACAACGCCATTGGGCCGTCATACGCCGATTGATTACAGCGGCGAAGCGCCAAAAATCACGCTGCGTCTACAAGAAATGTTCGGCACCACCTGCCACCCAACCGTCGCGGGCCGCCCCCTGCGTGTGACATTTCTGTCGCCAGGTCAAAAACCAATCCAGACGACCATGGACGTACCCGGCTTTTGGGCCACTTCATACTCTGACGTACGTAAAGACATGCGTGGGCGCTACCCACGCCACCCATGGCCGGAGGACCCGACACAAGCCGACCCGACCTTGCGTATCAAACCCCGCAAATAACTGCTGCTACTACTTTTTACTTTTTAATGTCTCAGAAACCTGCATGACAGCGTCCGACGGGGCTCGCCACAGGTGATTCAAATCCATTAATCCCACAATGGCCCATCTCGATCCTTAGAACCGTCCAGCCGCACAAACCCATGTCTCCCGAACCCATGTCTACCTGTGCTTGAAGCAAATCCGTTGTGCCGCGTGCGGTGAGCATAATATATATGAACTCAAGAGCTAAAGCCAATGCGAGGACAGAGTGTCCCATAGCAGTTGCGGCATTCACCACAAGTCGCAGGGCAGGCAATGCGTTACGGATAAAGCCCACAAAGTAGTCTACCAAAATCAGCTGGCACTCGGGTAGGTCGCTGCGAAATGCTGATGCGATTTCATCGAGCAACGCAGACTGGACAATGCACCCTACGCGCCAGACTTCGGCGGCGCAGGCAAGATCAATAGACCATTCAAATTCATCAGATGCGGCAGTGAGAATGCAGATTTCTTAAGCGTAGGACTAAATACGACCCACCAACAAGGTAGATTCAAGATCAAAGTCACTTAGCTCCAGTTCACCACGCAGCGCGTCGTAGATGCCTGCACCAACTACGCGCGCTTCTCCCTCGGACAACAACGCGCGCGGCAATAACGGCTTCGATTGCGGTCTAGGAATCAGTGCCTTTTCCTGAAGCATTAAGGATCACTTAATCAGCAGTGCTGCCAGTCTCTACGATGATCGCTTGCAAAACCTTACCTGCAATTTTCATCAGATGACTTTCAAGTGCACGTTTTTTTCACATATCAAACACAGCGCCAATGTCGCTTGGCGATTGACCATGCCCATAGCGCATTAACTCGCATATTTCATAAATAAATTGCATATCTGCAATTTCAATGACGTTGTGAACGGTCTTCACAAATTGCCCTACCCCGTCGGAGCCAAAATGATCATTATAAGGAGCACCATCGAATTTAGCCACAATGGCTTCGATGACTTAACGTAAGGCGTCCTATGCGGAGGGGGGGGTCCACCGACCATGCTCGATGGCGTGGCGCGCACCGTATTTGCCGCCTGACACGCCAATGCCGATGAACGAAAGGCCATGCGCTACAATGTCCTTGGTGCGTGGCATCGTATCACGAAAATCTGAGTTAAAAGTGTTGATGATCGTATCGTTCTTGGCAAGCCGCGGGATCAGCTTTTTGATTGTCGCATCAACGGCTCCATTTTAATGACCGCGCAAGGGAAAGAATAGCGTTAATCATAGCGTCTAGAGTGTTACTGCCAGTTTGTTTGTTGGCGAGCCTATGGACGCCAGCTCGTTTAATAACGTCCAGCATTTCGTTGTCAGATCAGTTGGAGACGTACAACCTAAAGCCGTTGTCCAATATATTGTGAACAAGGGTACTGCCAACTCCAACAAAAAAATACAGGCCCAGAATTGCAGTATTAATCATTAAAATATCTTTTTAAAGAATTTTGGCAAAAAAGCAAACCATGCCCTAGCTAAAGGATCATAAGCCATGATCAAATTTAAACTGCGCAGCAATCGCATGCCCCCAGTGTGTATAAACCTATGAAACGGGGTGAAACACGTCCGCAATCATAACTCTGCATACATTTTGATGTGGGCGGACATCATCTTTGACTTTGGCTGATTGGCCAGCATTTTGCGAAGGCCCTTATCAAACGCCCAGCGCTATGCCTCAGCGTCCAGCGCAATGGGTTGGGCAGGCGCGGGAACTGCCAGACCGGTGGCAGCACGAACGCATAGACGTGGCCAATGCTAATTTCATTGATCAAATAATTATTTAGCGCCTGCGTTTGGGCAAGCCAAGTGGCACGCGTGGTACCATGCACGATTTCGTTAACTCCCAAGCCTATCACGGCGATGTCAACTTGACGCGGCTGCGCAGCCATCAAGTGGGACTAGGTCATTGGTGGGGTTTCGCCACTACCGGCCACAAACTGCTAATCCAACCACACTTGATCTGATAAAAGTGTCACTATTTGACCTGACAATGCTTCAAATTGGTCCGTGACGCCAACGCCAGCTAAGGACCTGTCGACAAGGATTAACAAACGCAAATTTGGACATGTGCCAATAACACCAGCGTTCTAGGCTGTCGGTTCGAGCAGCTTCATAGTATTCCATCTAATGTATAGACCCTCCGTGTACAGCACAGAATAAACGCACGCCGATAGTATGCATAACATGGTCGTAACAAACGGGCAGGATGAACTTTGATGTATGAGTTGATATCGATTATATTACTCAGGCTAACTTGTTATAACTTGGAAAATATTGTTGTTTAAGAACGAGACAAGAGAGAACATTACAACTCTAAAACCCTTTAAAACAAAATTTCAAAGATACCTAATTAAAAGCATGGCACTTTCTTGGCAAATGCAACCACACTCTGAAATTAGGTTTTACGCTTCTCTCCTAGTTTACTATTTGGTTTGGACGACATTGGGCGAGGCCCAGTAGCTTAACCGTACAGATTGGAAAACCTTTAGATTTATCGACCTAAACAATACCTCAACACAGCCTTTTGCGCATGCATACGGTTTTCGGCTTCGTCCCAGATGACAGACCGTGGGCCGTCCATGACTTCGGATGTGGCTTCGTCGTCGCGATGCGCAGGCAGGCAGTGCATGAAAAGCGCGTTAGGTTTTGCCTTAGACATGAGATCAGCGTTTACTTGATAGCTGCGCAACTGGTTGTGACGACGTTCGCGGGCAGATTGCGGGTCGTGCATCGACACCCATGTGTCTGTTACAACAAGGTCAGCACCCCGCACAGCAATGCCAGGATTGCGTTCGGTGGTATAGAGCCCTTGAAGGGCGACCTCCGGTTGCAGGGTCTCGGGACCTGTGAAGACCAGATCAAAGTCAAATTGTTTGGCTGCGTGGGCAAAGGATGCAAAGACGTTGTTGCCATCACCAGACCATACGACCTTTTTGCCTTTGATCGGCCCTGAATGTTCTTCAAACGTTAGGATATCTGCCATGATCTGACAGGGATGCGTACGATCAGTCAGTCCATTGATAACAGGAACCGATGCATATTCAGCCATTTCCAGTAGGGTCTGCTCTTCGAATGTACGGATCATGATTAGATCCACGTAGCGGGATAATACGCGGGCGGTATCAGCGATAGTTTCGCCGTGGCCCAGCTGCATGTCTTTGCCTGACAGCACCATCGTTTCACCACCCATTTGGCGCACACCAACATCAAAACTGATGCGCGTGCGGGTGCTTGGTTTTTCAAAGATTAACGCAACCATATGATTGGCCAGCGGTTGATCCGCATCCAGCGCGCCTTTGGGCAAGCCAGCACGGGCTGTTTTCATCGAGGCAGCGGTGTCAATGATACCACGCAAGTCGGCAGGGGATGTGGTGTGGATGTCGAGAAAATGGGTCATATGGTATCGCTTATTGTTGCGCGAGGATGGAGGGCTACCCCCCAGAGCTATTTTGAAAGAAAAAAATAATTAAAGACTAAGAGCAACTCGTGTCGTTGCTTTTTCAAGTCGCATGACTGCTTCGTCGATTTCAGCCTCTGAAATATTGAGCGGCGGGAGCAGTCGGATGACGTTATCAGCGGCAGGAACTGTGAGCAAGTTTTCAGCGTAGCCAGCCTGCACGACGTCCATATTGGTAACCTTGCATTTTAGACCAAGCATTAATCCGCTGCCGCGCACGCTGTCAAACACTGTAGAGTTTCTCACCACAAGACTTTCGAGCTTCTGGCGCAGCAGGCCTGCCTTTCGGTTTACGTTGTCGATAAAGGAAGGTTTAGAAACTATTTCCATCACTTTGCAGCCCACCGCACAGGCCAGCGGGTTGCCACCATAGGTCGACCCGTGGGTGCCTGCGGTCATGCCAGACGCTGCGTTTTGCGTTGCTAGAACTGCGCCAAGTGGAAAGCCACCGCCAATACCTTTGGCAACCATCATGATGTCGGGCGTTATACCTGACCATTCATGAGCGAACAATTTTCCTGTTCTGGCCACGCCACATTGTACTTCATCAAGAATCATCAAAATACCATGTTCATCACAAAGATCGCGCAGACCCTTGAGGCATGCGTCAGATAACGCACGAATGCCACCTTCACCCTGTACAGGTTCGACCATGATTGCGCCAACAGTTGGGGATTTGACAGCCTCGACTAGCGCTTCATGATCACCAAAAGGTAAATGGACAAACCCGGGCAATAATGGACCGAAGCCTTGGGTCATCTTTTCGGACCCTGCAGCAGCTATCCCAGCGGCTGAGCGCCCATGAAATGAGCCATCAAAAGTGATGATATCCGTACGTTCAGGCGCACCTTTGTCATAGTGATATTTGCGGGCCATTTTGACGGCTAGCTCGCAAGCTTCAGTTCCAGAATTACTAAAAAAGACTGTGTCAGAAAAAGTATGTTTAACCAAAAGGTCGGCAAGCTTTTGTTGTGGTTCAATGTGGTACAGGTTGGACACATGCCATAATTTTCTAGCCTGTTCCATCAGGGCGGTAACCAGATCGGGGTGCGCATGGCCCAGTACGTTCACCGCAATACCCGCTCCAAAATCCAAGAAACGTCGCCCGTCTGCTTCCAACAGCCAAGAGCCTGACCCACTAACAAATGTCAGCGGTGCACGGTTATAAGTTGGAAGAATGGACGTGATCATTTCGATCTTCCTTTTTAAATGAGTCCCCAAGGTGGTTTAGCGAGGCTCGTAAGTCAAAGTAATTGGAGGTTAGGTGAGTTTCAGGCAGCCGTGAGGGCAACACTAAGTAAAATATTAACTTTGGCGTCGGAAGGCTGCAAATATCAAAAACTTAATCATGTTGTTTTGTAAGGCAATTTGGTTTGCTATGGCAAGAGTGTAAAGCACCAAAGATTATGTTGCCAATGTGGCGCCTCATGGCGGGTGCGGATCTTCAAATAAGAAATGCAGGGGCTGCAAGCCGTCTGTTTGTCCCATTCAGCCGGCATACGCGAAGGTGAAGCCTTCGACGCTGCTTGCCGTTTTCATGGTGGGTGAAAAAAGTCAGCACAAACCCGAAATCAAGATAGTTTTCACTATTGATACTAAAAAAATGATACTTGAGCCCAACACCTATCATGCAGGCATCTTTTGAAAACGCAAACTGCGCGACTGAACCCGCACCTGCAATAACTGCAGCAACACCTAATACCAAATTTAGCCTCAGAAACGTCGTATTGCGTCGCCCCACGAAGACATTGTCAGGTTCATTACATCATAACGCTCTCATAATCTTTCAAAATTTAGCGCAGAACAGCGTTTTTAAGCAATGAACAGATATCTTGATCCAGCACCTTGGCCGTGACATGAAACCCAATGGCCCAACCCCAAGCCCCTTTGACAGCGGTTGCGCTGATGATTACCGCAACGTTATTTATTGCGGGAACGATGCTTGCCGCGAAGTCTTTGGGGACTGACATCCTTGGCGCACCACTACATCCGCTACAGGTTACTCAAGGGCGATTTTTATTTGCATTCATGGGATTCATCGTAGCAAGATCAGTTTTGCGCCCAAAAATTTGCAACCCCAATATCACATTCCATCTGTCACGCACGGTTTGTGGCGCAACAGGCATAACACTGATGTTTGCGGCTGTCGCGTTCATCCCAATGTCCGACGCCACAGCGTTAGGTTTTCTGAACCCTGTGTTTGGGATGATTTTGGCAATTCCGTTTCTAGGCGAAAAAGTTGGACGCTGGCGCTGGCTTGCCGCAGGAATGGCTTTCTTTGGAGCATTGATCTTGCTACGGCTAGGACCTGATACATTTCAGGTTCCCGCATTACTCGCACTTGGGGCTGCGATGGCGATGGGGTTTGAGCTGATATTCATAAAGAAGCTCGCCGATCGCGAACCACCGCTGCAAATTTTATTGATTAACAACGCGATTGGTTCTGTGTTGATGAGCGTGGCAGTGATTTCGTTCTGGGCTCCACCGACTTTGGTCCAGTGGAGCGCTCTACTGGCGCTAGGACTAATGATGGCGGGCGCGCAGACTTGTTTTATCAATGCTATGGCTTGTGCAGATGCATCATATGTAACGCCATTCAGCTACATAACGCTAATCTTTGCTGGCCTGTATGACTGGATAATATTTGCGCAAATCCCTGACTGGGTAAGTGTGCTAGGAGCGGCGATCATCGTATCTGGTGCTGCACTTCTCGCGTGGCGTGAAGGAATATACCTCAGCCAGTTAAGACGCAGGACTGTCAGAATTGGGAATCGGCCTTAAGCCTTCATCCTGTAGCCAATTTTTAACCAATACCACACCAACGTCAGGATTGCCACCGCGCTACAAAACACCACTGCAAAACCAAGCCACGGGCTGCTGTCACTAATACCGATGGTCCCGAATCGGACGCCATCAATGATGTAGAAGAACGGATTCCAATGGCACAGGGTTTGTAAAAGGTTTGGTAGGGCTTCAATCGAATAGAATGTGCCTGACAAAAACGCGAGTGGTGTGACTAGGAAATTTGTAATCGCACTTAATTGGTCAAATTTATTGGCAAAAACAGCCGCCACCATGCCAAGTGCACCCATCATGATCGAGCCAAGAATAACAAACGTCAACGCCCATACCGGATGGGTCACAGGCATGCCAATCAGCCAGACAGCGCCAACGGTAATGACTGCCGCTACAATCATGCCCCGTGCAACTGCCCCTGCGATATATCCTACTAAAAGTTCTAATGCCGACAGTGGTGGCATCAGCGTATCAACAATATTACCACCCACCTTGGCGGATGCTATAGACGACGACGTGTTCGCAAACGCATTCTGGATTACCGTCATCGTCAAAATCCCTGGCGCGAGGAATTCCATGAACGGCACACCCATGACGTCACCGCGCAGCGGGCCAATGGCGATCGTAAAGATTAGTAGGAACAGTCCCGCATTTACTAACGGCCCCATAATAGTTTGCGACCATACGTTCATGAACCGCAAAACCTCACGACGCGCGAGGGTCCAAGTCCCTAGCCAGTTCACCAGCCCAAAGCGGCGTACGCCCATGTCATTTGCCAAACCTGCAGCCAAATCTGTCTTTATCTTGTGCATCGGTGATTCCTTTTTGGCGCGGGGGTGGTTGTATCTGCCGCTAGGGTGCTTAGAATAGGTCATTGAATGATATCTCAACCCCATACGTGAAATGGGTCGCACACCCAACCTCTGGCTAAATAAGTGGAACTGATATGTCCTGGACCGACGAACGCGTAGACGTGCTAAAAAAAATGTGGGGGGAGGGTCAGTCCGCCAGCCAGATCGCCAAAGAGCTGGGTGGCGTCACCCGAAACGCAGTCATTGGCAAAGTCCACCGTTTGGGTTTGAGCAACCGTGCAGGGCCCGGCAGCGCGAGCAAGCCAGTAGCCCCCAAGGTGGACGCCAAACCCAAAGCACCGGCCAAGCCCAAGGCACCGCCAAAAGTGGCCTCAACTGAGATTGCGGAGATACAGGAACCCCGCACTGAATCAGCGTCTCCAGCACCTCAGCCCAAAGTACCACATGCGCGTCGCCAAATTATTCCCGCCGGTCAGCCTTTGCCACCACAACCATCTGCAAATGAGATTAGCCCAGAAGCCTTGCGTAAAGTCAACGAGGTGGAAAAAACTGCTAAGAAAATCAGCTTAATGGAATTGACTGAAAAGACCTGCAAGTGGCCTGTTGGTGATCCAGCCACAGAGCAATTTTGGTTCTGTGGTTTGGCTGTTAAGCAAGGCAAACCTTATTGTGAAGCCCATGTCAGCGTAGCATTTCAGCCTATGTCATCGCGCCGTGACCGCCGCCGCTAAATAAGAATCTCTGGAATTCAAAAGGCTCGTCATAAATGGCGGGCCTTTTTTATGTTTTCGGTTGATGGCAATATACCAAAGATGAACTTTCTAAGTGCGCAAAGTATTCTCATCGTGAAACTAAAAAAAATGCATAAATTTTATAAAAAATTCTAATCATAAACACGGATATTATGCACATTTGTCCAAATATGAACTAGACCTTTTTACACATTTAAAGTTCACTGACCTAAGCATTTAATGTTGCTACACAAGAAATAATGTTTTCCTATGAAATGTCGCTACTTCACAGTGGTAAACGAAAAAAATACTAACCAATAAATAATAAAGATTCGAATACGCTCAGTCGACCTAAACAACTACTGATAGGTTTGCAGTTAATTGTAAGTGAATAATCAAAAAAGCTGTGATTATAAAAACAAGTGTCCAATTAACAAAATACCATTGTTAGCCAGAATTGATGTTGCTAGTCTTTAGGATCACTAAAGACACACAAAAATGTAGGCTTGGGTGACTAATTCTATTCCTGTGGCCCTGTATCAGGAGATACCTGTCCTTAATTGTTTTGAGAAGCTAATGTAAATTGGCAAAAAAGTAAGCCTAAACAGGGTATCGAGATAGCAAGTTGATCTCAGCAAGAAGCTGACAGGATACAGTTTATAATGTCCTCTAAAGTTCTCTTTCTATCTGACACATACACATATTAAATACAAATTTTGCATAATGGACTAGCGTTGGATTAAGCCACCACGTTCGCTATCTTTGATACCATTTAAATTTGGCATACAGGGATCACAAACTACTCGCATATTTGTAGCCTCGCCCTTAGTGCACAGGCTTAATAAATGTACCATTACGTAAATCATGGACTGCTTGTTTCAATTCATCCTGTGTGTTCATCACGATGGGACCATGCCAAGCGACGGGTTCTTCGATCGGCGCGCCTGAAATCAGCAAGAAACGCACACCGCCTGGTCCTGCTTGAACTGTCACTTCATTACCGGTTCCAAACCGAATTAAGGTGCGGTCGCCAGATAAATCTCGGATGTTAACTTCTTCACCCATGACTTCCTTTTCCAAAAGCACACCTGATGGAGGGCTGGCGTCAGCGAAGGCCGCAGCCCCCTCAAATACATAGGCAAATGCGCGACGGTAAGTATCAATCTGGAACGTCTTGCGTACGCCTGCTGGCACGGTCACATCAAGATATTGCGGGTCAGCGGCGATCCCATCCACAGGACCACGTTTACCCCAAAATTCGCCTGTGATTACACGCACTACAGTGCCATCATCATCAGAAACTTCTGGAATTTCACTCACATTCACATCCTGATAGCGCGGATCAGTCATCTTTTGTGCTGATGGCAAATTGCCCCAAAGTTGAAAACCGTGCATTTGGCCAGCCGCGTTACCGTGAGGCATTTCTTGGTGCATAATTCCCGATCCAGCAGTCATCCATTGCACGTCGCCCGCACCTAGGGTTCCTGTATTTCCAAGGCTATCTCCATGTTCGACAGTACCATTCAGAACATAAGTGATGGTTTCAATCCCACGATGAGGGTGCCAAGGAAATCCCTTTTCAAAGTGTGCTGGATTATCGTTGCGAAAATCATCGAACAAAAGAAATGGGTCCAACTCAGAAGGGTCCTGAAATCCAAATGCGCGGTGTAGATGCACGCCAGCACCTTCCAGAGTTTGAACGGCGCGGCGTGTCTCAAGGACTGGACGGATTGACATGGCTGTCTCCTACAAATTTTATAGATCAGATAATAAGATAGCGCGAAGACGCATTCAATCTCTAACTCATCACCAATAGTGTGCGGAAATGCACAGTATGTGCAGTGGCCATTTCACTACAACCTAAATAAAAATTGTCCTTTCTCAAAAGCCACAAAAACGCTAGATCAGCCTTATGTCACAAAATCCTCCAAACCTTCGTCCGGACCTAGCACCGAAAATTACAACGCCTGATACCCGTCGCGGTAATCAACCAACCATTGGCATGGTGTCATTGGGCTGCCCAAAGGCGTTGGTCGACAGCGAACGCATCCTTACGCGGCTACGTGCCGAAGGCTATGCAATCAGCCCTGATTACGCAGGTGCGGATGCAGTGATCGTTAACACCTGTGGGTTCTTGGATAGTGCAAAAGCCGAAAGCCTTGATGCCGTCGGTGAGGCTCTCATGGAAAATGGCAAGGTCATAGTAACTGGCTGCTTGGGCGCGGAACCTAATTACATTCGGGAACATCACCCACGAATTCTTGCGGTGACAGGCCCACATCAATACGAACAAGTGCTAGACGCAGTGCACGCCGCTGTCCCGCCGTCACCCGATCCATTCATTGACCTTATGCCTGCATCCAGCGTGTCATTAACCCCGCGCCATTACAGTTATTTGAAGATTTCAGAAGGCTGTAACCACAAATGTAAGTTTTGCATTATCCCTGACATGCGCGGCAAATTACAAAGCCGCCCTGCCCATGCAGTTTTGCGCGAAGCTGAAAAGCTAGTAGAAAGTGGTGTCAAAGAACTGCTGGTTATCTCGCAGGACACGTCTGCCTATGGCGTCGACATTAAACACGCAGAAAATCGCGGGCATCGCGCCCATATTACTGACTTGGCCCACGATCTTGGCAGTTTAGGCGGTGAAAACAAGCCATGGGTACGCCTGCACTACGTCTACCCCTATCCCCACGTGCGCCAATTGATCCCGCTGATGGCTGATGGGCTAATTCTTCCCTACCTAGACATTCCGTTTCAGCACGCCTCAACTGATGTGCTGCGCCGCATGGCTCGACCCGCCGCGGCCGCTAAAACGCTTGACGAAATCGCCGCATGGCGCAAAATCTGTCCTGACATCACCCTGCGATCCACTTTCATTGTCGGTTATCCTGGTGAGACAGAGTCAGAATTTCAAGTACTACTGGATTGGATGGACGAGGCACAGCTAGATCGCATCGGCTGTTTCAAGTACGAAGACGTCGCTGGTGCACGGTCAAACGTCCTGCCAAACCACGTCACAGCCGAAGTCAAGCAAAATCGCTGGGATCGTTTCATGGAAAAGGCGCAAGCAATATCCGAAGCAAAACTTGCCACGAAAGTGGGTCAGGTCATGGATGTGATCATCGACGACATCGACGAAGACGGCGTCGCAACCTGCCGCACCAAATCAGACGCCCCAGAGATCGATGGAAACTTGTTCATTGATGAGGGCACAGACAAATTAAAGGTCGGTGAAATTGTGAAGGTGGAGGTCGATGAGGCCGGTGAATATGATTTGTGGGGTCAATTGGCTCAATAGAACAGGTTTAATGAAGTTTTCAGAATTGATGGGCAGTGTCCTAATAGAGGCATGTAGTAGAAACCCAAAATTATGATGTTCATTGCTAAATCACCTATCGCAATCGGCCCTAAAATTTTAACTAAGCTTCACCTTTATCCATGCTAAGTTTACTTTAGCAGTAATATCCACCTAAGATCATTCTTTATAATCTGCCAGCGTTACGAACTCTACTCGACCGTTGTAAATAAACTAATGGACTTTAACTCGTCTCTTCTGATTATCCTCATATACCACAATCAACGCTCCACCTTGCTGGTTTAACATTTTCATTGTTGGCACGTAAGTGTCTCCGCAGCCAAAGAAAATCAGTCACGCAAATAGGATTGGATGATCATTTATCAGTATAAACTATCGAAACTATGTCATTTTAAAAGTTCACTCTGGTCCTACCATTCCAAATCCGCGCCCGCTCCTACTAAGGATTACCGCCAACACCGGAATCCCCAACGCTAAAATCACTGCCAGTTCCACACCATCTAGTAGAAAGATCGGCCCACACAGACCCATGGTCCTAACTCGTGCACTTGTATCCATCCACCACGTAACCCCTTCCATGACTAAATACAGGGCTATTTAAATCGTTCAAAACCACATTAAGTCCCCAGATTTTGCTCAATTTAGATCAGATTAGTCCAAATATACCCGCACCGCATCCTGTACGCGGCGAAACCGATCACCACCAATACGTACACCGCCAAACCAGCGCGTGACGACGATAATTTCACCAATGCGCGCTTCTCGCTCTAACATACGGATGATCACCAGTCCCGCGCCCACCTCGCCGTCATCGGACTTGATCGGTGTGCCGTCCGGTAGAAGCAAGCCCCATGTGTTGTGGGTGGCTTTGGCAAACTTCTTGCGCCGACAGAGTGCCTTAATGAACGCCTTAGCCTCGATCGCGGACACGCACGGCCCCCCAGAAACTGCGTATTTCGACCCACGATCAGTGAATATATTTTCTTGCACGCGCATCTGTTTCATAGCTCCAATCTGCCTGATTCAGGCACGACTAACAATAAAGCACAACAGGATAAACGCGCCCCAACTAAGAGCTGACTAAAAATGTCAAATCCTAAGTTGGGGATCTTGTATAATTACGCGATATATTACCTATTTATTACTATGTCCAAATTCTGTTTTGGCAGACATTCTAGAACCAACCCACCTGGCAGATATACTTGATCTAATGTTGGACAGCCTGCTGCCTGCCTATTTCAGCAAGAGCATTGATCTTGTTAATCACGCTAAACTCTACACTCTACACGCCACGGGCAACGTGATGATTAACCCGGATAACATGCATTCCATGCTGTGCCATATCGAAAGCAGCATAGGTCTTTAGAAAAAGTGGGACGCGTTTGTCACCATAATGATCGTTACTAATGTCGGGCAGCCAGTTGCTGGTGCGATCCGGCTCAGGCTGTCTATTTTGGCGTACGCCATGAGACTTTTCTCACATAATGACGGTTGGATGGATTCGTATTCTAAACGCATCGTCAACTACATAACCCGCGTTTATGCCATTACAAATTCCCGTTACCTCGCCTATATGGCAAAATATATTTTTTCGACAGGCCAACGTTTATCATGCTGAAAGAGGTTGCCACCGACGACCTTGTTACTAAATTTAAGGTCACGAAGTTTAACACCAGTCCTACATTATTCCTTTATAAGAAACTGGTCTTTATGAATACTCATCCATAATAGATATTGTAGGATAGGCCAGTGCCGCCGTGCAATGGAACAGTGAGATCGTACCAGCTCTTGACATGATTGCATTTGTCCCTGACTCGGTCTTTAATTTTGTAAAAATCATAATGGGCCAATGAAACAATTTCATAGCAAAGGCTCACATTCAATGCCCGGTCTAATTGATGACTGGCGCAGCAGCGCATGGCAGGTATCAATTCGCTGGCCGTTTAATACGATGGCCCAACCCCACTTTCAATCGCCATGCGTAGAGCAATTTCAGGCCACGTCTGGCGCCCACCACGTTCTCTAATTTGTGACAGCTGCATACGTGCACCAACCAAGTCGCCACGTTCAACCATACCCTGGCCCATGTAGGATAGCGCGAGCGTGTTGTCGGGATCGATAAGAAGAGCCGATTTATAATGTGCCATGCCCACATCGAAATCTCCCAGCTTGCGGGCCGTAAACCCGTAGTAGGTCTGCACCATGGTGTCGTTGGGATCAAGTTTGTCAAGGACGGCACGTGCATCTGCATAGCGACCATAGTATGCAAGTTCGCGCACTACATTCATCATAGCGCTATCATCGTTAGTAGATTGATCAGATCCAATACAAGTCTGCGTCGCGAGATCAAAAATTAACCCATCGGCGCAATCTTCAGTCGTTTCAGTTGGAGCAGGGATTCCAGTTCCAGCCGCAAAGCCCATTACAGGAGTGAAGGCCAATAACGTCGCAGCAAGGGCAATACGCATACTTTGAGTTTCCTTTTTTAAATTTAAAGTCCATTTGTGATAGTGCACAAAGGCGCTGTTACAAAACAATACCGTAAACTGCACATAAAATACCTTGGTGCCCTTATGACGCTACGGCACAATATACAGGATCAATTTGGCAGCTACCTTTAATTCATGAATACATCAGAAACCTACCCCGACTACACACGCGGCGAACGGATCGCGGATGGCGCAGTACACGCCGTTGGCATTTTTTTTGCTATTATAGCGACAATTATACTAATCATCGGAGCAAGCGGTAGCTCCAGCTTTTGGACTTTTGTTGCACTCAGCATTTATGGCGCAGCGCTGATCGGGTCGTTTGTAGCCTCTGCGTGTTACCATTTCACCCCATGGGACCACCACCGTGCTATGTTGCGCCGCATTGACCACGCAGCAATATATTTTAAAATTGCCGGGACATATACACCACTTGTGGTAATCATCGGGTCCGCATTCGCCTTTAGTATTTTAGGTATTGTATGGACGCTTGCCACTGTCGGCGCGATCGCAAAGCTTTTCTTCTGGGCCCGTCCCAGCCGTTGGGGTCTTGGCCTCTACCTTGGGCTTGGTTGGCTCAGCATCGCACTCGTTTCATCACTCATTCCATTGGTATCGGGATTGTCGTTGGGGCTAATAGTGGCAGGCGGATTAGTCTATTCATTAGGCGCGGTTGTGTTCAGCGTTGACGGGTTGCGCTATCAGAACGCGATTTGGCATACCTTAGTGGTGATAGCGTCAATGTGTTTTTGCCTAGCAATTGCCATTAATGTTCTACCCACAGCCTAATCACCCACACAACCCAGATCAAAAAATCACAAAAACCTAATATTCTAAACTTTATGGATTTGCAGACTTAAAAGTAGGCAATTCCACTTCTACCTACTCCCTGTAGCATTTTTTGACCGACACGTTCCATTACCGCAATTATTCTTCACCTGCGTCAGCCAAAACGCGCAGACAATAAATGCACGAAAGTCCAGCGGCCGTTTGGCGCACTATTCGCACCCGTTCGGCATTGGCCGGATGGGTGCCAAGAAAACGGTCACCTGGATCGGGGACACGAAAGAAAAAATCCGCGCCGCGCACAGGATCAAAACCTGCACGGAACGCGATAATGGTGCCAAGGCGGTCTGCCTCAAGTTCAAAATCCTTGGAATAACTGCGTGCACCAACGGCAGCACCCAGTTCTTGCGCAGTGCGAATAGCTTCATTACCGACACCCGTGACGCCCGCCAATTGCCCAAAGACGGCCGCGCCAACAGTTGCATTGCGGCGCTGCTGATCAAGGTGATTTTCAATGTGATGCGCAGCTTCGTGGGCCATAACAAACGCCAACTCATCAGTGTTTCGCGCATCCGCAATCAACGCCAGCGTAAACGCCACAATCGGTCTGCCCCGTCTGTCAACTGTCTGAAATGCATTGGCAGGTTGGCCCAGGCGATCATCAACCACTATCAAAAAATCACAGTTCAAGCTACGCGACCGACTTCGGCATTCAAGTTCCGCTATAGGTTCTAGCCGATTCACAACCTCAATGAATGCGCGTGACATAGCCCGCTTATCTCGTGGTATTTCCGCGATCAAAACTGGGATGGAGGCGGACTTTGACACATCTACAGACGATTGTTGCCCTGCCGATTGTCCAGTAGAATGCACAGCAACATCACATGATGTTAGCGTCAACGCGCTTCCAACCAACATGATGGCTGTCAACACCTTGAATACCTGCATGGTTTGAATTCCCTTGATGCTATACTAGCTTTATTTTAGCAGGGAACCCCGCGCCTGCCAGTCCCATCACGAAGTTGTATTCGACAAACAGCCCTTGACGCCTGCAAACCTGAGCGCGCAGAATATATTTTGAATAAACAAGACTAAATAAAGGATCACCATGTTCACCATCGAACACGACTATGATTCGACCGTAATCACGCTGGTCGATGACGGTGAGGTCCCACTGCGCGAAGACGTGAAGATTTCCGCGTTCGAGGACTGCATCATCGTAAACCAAATCGATCCACACACCTACGATCCTGTAACAATCAAAATGTCAATGGCACAACTACGCGATCTGTCCTCAGCGCTGGACCTGCCAGAAGGGTCGTATCGATTTCGCGAAGCAGGATAGGTATAATGGCAACTGGTTTTTTCTGGGACGAAAAATGTTTTTGGCATGGTGGCGGCAATTACGCAGGCATGTTGCCAGTGGGCGGCTTGGTGCAGCCAATGGTTGGCGGCGGCCTGCCAGAAAGCCCTGAATCCAAACGACGCTTCAAAAACTTGATGGATATAACCGGACTGTCTGGCGAACTGGACTTACGGAGCGCAGCAGAGGCATCGCGAAAAGATTTGCTACGCATTCACCCAGTTTCCTATCTCGAAACATTTAAAGAAGCGTCTGACGCAGGCGGTGGCGAGTTGGGCCGCCGCACTCCCTTTGGCCCCGGTGGGTATGAAATGGCTGCGCTATCTGCGGGCCTCAGCATTGCCGCACTCGATGCGGTTCTGCGCGGTGAAGTCACTAATGCTTACGCACTCTCACGCCCACCCGGACACCACTGCTTGCCCGATTACCCCAACGGATTCTGTCTATTTGCCAACCTTGCACTGGCTATCGAAACAGCTCGCGCGAATGGTCTGGCCCAGCGCTTCGTGGTACTTGATTGGGATGTGCACCACGGCAACGGCACCGAATCTATCTTTTACGAAGACTCTAATGTACTAACAATTTCCATGCACCAAGAACGCAATTACCCAATGGATACTGGCAACTTTTCAGATCGTGGGCGTGGTAAGGGGACGGGTTTCAACCTCAACATCCCACTACCACCTGGCACTGGCCACAGAGGCTACCTGTCAACGATGGAGCAGATTGTAATCCCACAAATCCAAGCGTTCAAACCCGATATCATTGTCATAGCTTGCGGCTACGACGCCGCTGCGATTGACCCACTTGGTCGGATGCTGGCAACAGCCGAAACATTTAAAGTGCTGACTCAGCAGGTCAAATTTCTCGCCCAAGATCTTTGTGGTGGCAGATTGATGATGGCCCATGAAGGTGGTTATTCCGAAGTTTATGTCCCGTTCTGTGGACACCACATCATCGCCGAAATGGCAGATAGTAACATCATCGCTCCAGACCCATTTGGTGAGGTGTTCCCACTTCGCCAACCATCAAAAGCATTTGACCAGTTCCTAGATGGATTGTTGGCAGAGATGGCAGCCGCGCTGTAGCGCGGATGCCAAATAGTGTGCACCAGACTTTTGCTTTAATCGAGTTTTTCAATCTTCGTATAAAACCGAGTTATTCCTTAATCAGACCCGCTGTTATTAACTTAATAGAATAGCTAAGTTCACTTAAATTTTTTCATTTTGCTTACTTTTCTTACAATAAAGCTGCGTCCAGTTGGGGAAATGGCAGGTCAACTCATCTGCATCCAGACAGACTCAATCTGATCCTAAAAATTGAAATGGGGGCATGTGAAGGCCGACTAAACTGGTACGAACGCCATAGGATATTACGTCCATCCAATTATTGAGTGATTGAAAAATATAGAATAATGATTCTTCGTTTGGATGCGCAGTATAATTTTCTGACGCGCACTCATAGTTGGGAAGCGGCCAGCTCTAGGGCCGCTTTGTTGGTAAAAATGCCACATACAGCCTTAATGACGTCGTAGACGTTTAACAGTCTGTCCAATGCTCCAGACAAAGCATTATTAAATAATGGTTAGAACATGGAACAGTGGTATGCTCGAGTTCCCAAAAATTTCCCAAAAGGTTATTTGAAAATGCAGTTATTAGATTTTGATGTCTATCATATCTCAAAACTAGTCTCATTAAGTTATTAGCCACGCAGGGTGCTCAACTCGCTGATTCAACCATACTTAGCGTATAGACCAAATCCGACAACTTATTGGCTTTAACACAAGGAGAGCGAGAATATGCGCAATAGGCGGCAAAAATCCTAAACACGACCTTCAGTCTAGCCTCCGCATATGTTTTGCTGTTTAATCATGAATAGCTTGAGCGCGATGTCACGCTCCACGAGAAGCAGGCGTGACAACTGCTCCTAACTCTTTTGCAGATTTGAGGCCGTCCCCACAGATATCAAAAGGTTGTGCAGCACGCAGCTGCCGACACTCTTCACAAGCTGCGATATGACGGGTTGAGGCTTTCAAATCTAGATTTCACAGGGTTGTGTTTGATCACTTTGGTTGCAAATGAAACTTAGTTTACCAAAGCAAAAATGGGAGGCAATTTTTAAAAGCTCCCAACTTGCCGATGCCAGATTTTTACGTGCAAATTTGTATGAAAAAGTACAATTCACAGTCAAAATTTAAAGCAACACATATTTTCATAATGCTCTTATCACCGACCTCACGATACGCTATTGCAATACGGTGGGTACCTATCCAACGGATGCAAAAGCCGCCAACCTAGTGTTGGAGAATATACTATTGGTTTTGCCAAACTCATAAAACTGTCATTTTTAAAGATGGTCCGGAAGCGCATTAGTTTCACCAAAGAGGACACGCGGGAATATAACTTTAGAAATGCTATTTTCGACAACTGTTCTCTGCAGTACGTACTATGCAAAACTACCAGACTGCAAGTTTGGAAAAGCCTAACTAAGCAGCATTGACCTTAGCTACGCAAATTTAAAAATACATACGGCTTCAAAAGCAGTTTCATATTAAAAGTAAAAGCCACCACGCTGCTTAGCTTAAAGATTTTCTAGCGCACCTCAATTACAATACATCCACAAAAGCACCCTGCTAGTAAGCCGCGTCCACCATAAATTCAACCTTCAGTTCTGTCCGCGCCAATTTCGCATTTACGCAAGCGCGCGCTGGGGCATGACCAGCCGGTACCCACGCGTTCCAAACCGCATTCAGCCCTGCAAAATCATCCATGTCTGCCAACCAAACTGTTACCCGCAAGATATCTTTGCGTGACGATCCAGCTTTGATCAACAGAGCATCGATCTTATCCAAACAGGTCTGCACCTGAACTTCTATCGTATCTCCTTCGGCTACTTGCCCTGTCAAATAAGCTACACCATTGTGTTTAACGATTTTTGAGGAACGTACACTCGTTTCAATGCGTTCAATCATTGTTTTTTCCCATAATGTCTTACTATATATCTAACCGTGATCTAGCAGAGCCCGCATTGCACGACTATCTGTTTGCACCCAGATTGGAGACCTAAAATGCCCGCACCGAACCAAGCCGCCCTCGATTTTCTGCTAACGCGGCGTTCGCGCCCCGCCAAAACCCTTCGCGCACCAGTGCCGAACCGCGCGATGCTAGAAATGCTATTGACCGCCGCAGCCCGCACACCGGATCATGGCAAACTGGAACCGTGGCGTTTTATCGTACTAGGCAAACCCGCTTTATCACGGCTGGCGGGGATGATCCCTGATCGTGCGGTTGCGTTGGAAATATCGCCAGATACTCTTGAAAAATCACTTTCGCAATATCGTGACTCAGACCTTGTAGTTGTGGTGGTCGACAGTCCTGTGGCGTCTAAAAAGGTGCCGCAAATCGAACAAACCTATTCAGCTGGTGCTGTTTGTCTATCGCTACTCAACGCGACCCTTGCAGCGGGCTGGGGGGCAAATTGGCTATC
>JBLILC010000004.1:0-62732 GCA_047635635.1 Octadecabacter sp.
GTATGTAACAAAATTCAATCACAATCAAAAATGCTTCAACAATAAAATGCATATATACGCACCAACGAATAAAGTACTGCATGCTAGTGATCTTATAAATTATTGTTACTTGTTCCAGAAACGGCAAACCAATGTCCTGCGCTTAACCGCATACTCCCTAAATATGTTCTCCAACCAGGCCGTATCAGATAGCCCCAACAATCAGCATCAAAAGTCTAGCATATTTTCGCAAAAACGCCTTCACAACCAGCTCAGACGGCCATTGCAAAGCCCACTACAAACGCTCAGCCCAGCCACAATAATACTATGAATTTAAAAACTAGCATATTTGACAGTCTTCTAGCGCTGGAATTTTATACCAGTAAAACCCTTTTTGGGCTATCATGCCACACAAACTGGATAGGTCCGTGACACTCTTATGACAAAGGAGTACATAATCCACACGCGAAACCCTCGGATTCGGAGCTGTCCAATTTGGCCAATAATCTGCGCGATCTTATGCCCCCCACCCATCCTTTTGATGACGACAAACTAAAGGAGGAATGTGGCGTTTTTGGCGTTGTTGGTGTGGATAACGCCGCCTCCGTCGTCGCGCTTGGCCTGCATGCCCTACAACACCGTGGTCAAGAAGCGGGTGGCATTGTCACTCACGAATTTGGCCAAGGGTTTAGTTCAGCACGCCGTTTCGGTTACGTGCGCGACAATTTTACTGATGCTGAAACCATGGCGACGCTACCTGGCCCAATTGGCATCGGCCATGTGCGCTATTCCACTGCCGGTTCCAAAGGTGCCACACAGATCCGTGACGTGCAGCCATTCTTTGGTGAATTTTCCATGGGTGGCGCCGCAATCGCTCACAACGGGAACATCACCAACGCCCTCGCCTTACGCAAAGAACTTATTGATCGCGGCTCAATCTTCCAATCATCATCTGATTCTGAATGCATTATTCATCTTATGGCGCGCTCAATGGGACGCAAGATCCCCGACCGTATGGAAGAAGCCCTTCGCAAAGTTGAAGGCGCATTTTCTGTCGTTGCCATGACCCGCACCAAAATTATCGGCTGCCGCGACCCATTAGGTGTACGCCCCTTAGTGTTGGGAAAATTGGGTGACGGTTGGGTTCTGGCATCAGAAACTTGTGCACTCGACATTATCAACGCAACGTTCATTCGCGAAATAGAACCAGGTGAAATGGTCGTTGCCTCCGAAAAAGGTGTTGAATCACATTTTCCGTTTCGCCCAGCAAAATCCCGGTTCTGTATTTTTGAACACGTCTATTTCAGCCGGCCTGACAGCATCCTTGGTGGGCGTTCTGTGTATGAAACCCGTGAAAATATTGGTCGCCAACTTGCAAAAGAGTCACCAGTGGACGCTGACATGGTCTGTCCCGTTCCAGATTCAGGCACGCCAGCAGCAATTGGCTTTTCATTGGAATCCGGAATTCCCTATGCCATGGGGATCATACGCAACCAATACATGGGCCGCACGTTCATTGAGCCTTCAGAAAGCATCCGCAACATGGGTGTGCGTTTAAAGCTCAACGTCAATCGTGCTTTGGTCAAAGGCAAACGAATTATTTTGGTCGACGACTCAGTAGTGAGAGGCACAACCTCGCGCAAGATCAAGGAAATGATTCTTGAGGCGGGCGCCGCAGAAGTTCATTTTCGCATAGCAAGCCCACCAACCAAATGGCCCTGCTTTTATGGTGTCGATACCCCACAGCGCGATAAGTTGTTAGCGGCTAATATGACCGAAGAAGAAATGCGGAAACATTTGGGAGTAAATTCACTAAAATTCATTTCAATCGACGGGCTTTACCGCGCCGTAGGCGAGGCCAAGGGCCGTAACCAAGATAGTCCACAATACTGTGATGCCTGTTTTACTGGTGATTATCCTGTAAAACCAACAGACATGGTCGAGCAAGGATTTGAAATGAAAAAGGCTATTAAATAGTAGGGTGCCAATCTGACAGAATCGACATACAAAATTAGTCTTGTAAGCTGGTTTAAGTCGAAATGAAGCATGTTCGCTAAATGGTAAAACTATAAGTCATAAAAAGCTGCTTAGAGTGTCGATGACAAAAACAGCTCAAAAATAATACTAAAATTACCACCTTAATCTGTCATAACCTCAGCTTCTGAGGATCTTAAGGGGCAGCCGGTTTATAGTCAGTGCTGAGCGGCGCCATTAAAAGTTTTTATAGTGGCGCAACCCGAAGATGTGACAGTGCTGCGTGACATCATAGCGATTACTGATACATATGACTTTTTACACGATAGGTATGCTGAAGCCAGCTTTTGCTGACAGGATGACCTAGACCAACTAAACACTGTGGGATTGCCAAGGCGCATCCGCCCGCCTAAACGCAAACCATGACTAAAACAGCTCTCATTACAGGTGCTACACGTGGACTAGGCGCGGCACTGGCAGAAGCCCTTGCGCCAACCCATCACATAATTGCCGTGGGCCGCACCACCGGTGCCCTCGAAGACCTTGATGACCGTATCAAAGCCCTCGGAGGAGATGTAACCTTAGCACCAATGGACATTACCATCGATCCTGCAATGCAGCAGTTGTGCAGATCAATTTTTGATCGCTGGGGTGGCCTGAACCTATGGATTCACGCTGCCGTTCACGCCGCTCCGCTGACCCCCGCCAGCCACATCAACCCAAAAGATTTCACTAAATCAGTGGATATCAATATCACCGCGACATCGCGGATGATCTCCTACGTAGCTCCACTACTTGGCGCTGACGGTAAGGCTGTCTTCTTTGCAGATCCTATCATTGGATTATGTGGTGGCGCAGCATATTTTGGATCATACGGGGCAACAAAGGCCGCACAAATCGCTTTGGCACGTTCATGGGCCGTTGAAACTGTTAAAACAGGTCCATGCGTGTACATCCTAACGCCGAACCCAATGCCAACAGCCACCCGCGCGAGGTTTTTCCCAGGCGAAGACCGCACCTTGCTGGCTAACCCACGTACCGAAGCTGGTAGATTACTGCGTGCTATCCTTACTTAAAATTTAAGAGTCTTTGATGCAACGCCAGGCACACCCGTTGTACTCAACCTTACTTGCCCCATTGCCGCACGCTCCCCCCTGTTTTAACTATATGCCAAATCAAACCATGAAGCGGGATCTACCATGCGTATTCTCATCACCAATGACGACGGCATCAATGCCCCAGGTTTAGTGGCGCTCACAGCCATTGCGCATGACGTTGCCGGACCGGACGGCGAGGTTTGGACTGTAGCACCCGCCTTTGAGCAATCTGGCGTCGGCCATTGCATTAGCTACGCCGCCCCAACAATGATCACAAAATTGTCAGACCGACGCTACGCTGCCGAAGGATCACCAGCCGACTGCGTGCTGGCAGGGCTATACGATGTGATGAAAGATGCACGGCCAGATCTAATTCTGTCCGGCGTCAACCGTGGCAATAATGCTGCGGACAACACACTTTATTCCGGCACCATCGGCGCCATTATCGAAGCAGCTATTCAGGGAGTTAAAGGAATCGCATTATCACAGTTTTTCGGACCTGAAAACCGCAACCTTGATGACCCATTCAACGCCGCGGCCAAACATGGTGCCGCCACTGTTCGAGCCATTCTAGACAAAGGTATTTGGACCACTGACGCTTATAAAATCTTTTACAATGTCAATTTTCCACCCGTTGCAGCAGAGGACGTTAAAGGCATGAAAGTCGCGTCCCAAGGTTTTCGTGAAAATACCCGGTTTGGTATGCAGCCCGAAACCGCACCCAATGGCCGCCGTTTTTTATGGGTCACAGGTGGTCCACAGGACGAACCTACTGGTGTTGGCACAGACGTGACTGCCAATTTAGACGGCTATACATCAATAACACCGATGCGCGCAGACCTAACTGCTCACAACTTGCTTGCAGATCTGACTGAACGGCTGAAATGAACTCAAAGTCCACTCTCGCCGAACGCCAGATGCAATTCCTATATGCCTTACGATCAAAAGGTGTGACAGACGCGCGCGTACTGACAGCTATGGAAAAAACAGACCGCGCAATGTTTGTAAGGGGGCACTTTTCCGCACGAGCCTATGAGGATATGCCCCTACCAATTGCCTGTGGGCAGACAATCAGCCAGCCCTCTATTGTGGGTCTCATGACACAGGCGCTAGACGTACAACCGCGGTGTAAAGTTCTCGAAGTGGGGACAGGATCGGGATATCAGGCTGCAATATTAAGCCATTTGGCCAGAAGAATATATACAGTTGATCGCCACAAGGCACTTACGAACAATGCCCGTATTATATTTCAAACCCTTGATATCACAAACCTTACCGCCTTCACCGCTGACGGGTCGTATGGGTTACCCGAACAAGCACCTTTTGATCGTATACTTGTGACAGCCGCCGCTGAAGACCCACCAGGCCCACTTTTAGCACAACTGAAAGTTGGTGGCATCATGGTACTGCCAGTTGGCCAATCAAATTCCATACAAACCTTGATACGTGTTACCCGAAATGACACAGGTTTTGAATATGAAGAATTACGCCCTGTCCGCTTTGTCCCACTGCTTGGGGGCTTGGGAAAAGACTAAAACAACGCTATAAGCTCCAAAAGTTGGGCAAAACGATCCATCGCATTTGAGGAGTACGACATGGGCATTCCCCGTTTCAACCAGTTAGTTTACCCACGTAACTGCTCACAGACCACATCAATAGCTAGGCGTACTCTGTTTTTGTCCGCCGCTTTTCTAGTACTTGCTGCGTGTGACGAGAGTAACAATATCCAAAGTCAGAATTTTGATTGGGATTTGCGTAATTTAGATAACGGAATTGATAATACCGATGCTTCGCAAAGTCTGGTGAATCGACCGCTTCCTGATGCTCGGGGCATCATTTCTCACCCAAATTATCAGGTGGTTGTAGCAAATCGTGGTGAAACAGTTCGTCAAATCGCAAGCCGACTTAACCTAAATGCAAATGCACTAGCAATTTTTAACGGTATAGAAGCAGACGTTCCCCTTCGCAGCGATGAAATCGTTGCCCTTCCTAACCGTGTTGCAGAACTTTCTGCAACAACGGGTACGATTACGTCGAGCCCAATCCAGCAACCAACAATTAATGTTTCCACGCTTGCGTCCAACGCCATTGATCGTGCGGGTGAACAGGCAACGATCCCAGTTGCCACTGTAGCGACTATCCCAAACGTACGAGAGCCAGGCCTGCACCGAGTTGCTCGTGGCGAAACCGCATTTCAGATCTCTCGTTTATACGATGTGACCGTCGCTAGTTTGGCAGAATGGAATGGTCTTGGCTCCGACCTTATGGTGCGTGAAAGCCAGCAGTTGCTGATCCCTGTGGCTGGCGCTATACCTCCCAGCCCAACTGCAACTACTGTCCCAGGGGCAGGATCCCGCACACCTATACCGCCTAGTGCCATTATACCTTTACCGACAGTTGACGAAACACCACAATCTACATCTACAGCACCTGACGCACCTGACATTGGTCAACCGACATCACCATCCACCAGTGCACCATTCATTTATCCAGTGCAGGGCAGCATCATTCGTGATTACAATCCGGGTCGCAATGAGGGGGTTGGTATTGGCGTTCCAGCTGGTACCGCTGTTAAAGCTGCCGCCGATGGTACTGTAGCTGCAATCACGCAAAACACTAACGGCGCTCAAATCGTCGTGGTGCGCCACACTGGAAATATTTTAACAGTTTACGTTAATGTTAATAATTTGACTGTGTCCAAAGACGACACTGTATCCCAAGGTCAGGTTATCGCATCTGTTTCAGCAGGATCACCAAGCTTTTTGCATTTTGAGGTTCGCGATGGGCTGGAAAGTGTTGATCCGGCAGACTTTTTACCATGATTTAACCTTAGATTCTGATACCCATCCGGCCCGCAAGGTCCGTGAAATATTGCCAAGCGACGCGGCCGGATCTAGATCCTCGCGTTGCTTGCCACTCAATCGCCTCAGCGTGTAAAATATCATCTGCGATCTTCACACCGTGTGCATCACAATAGCCACGTATCATCGCTAAATAGTCGTCCTGATCGCAAGGATGAAATCCAAGCCACAGTCCGAAGCGATCCGATAACGACACCTTTTCTTCAACCGATTCAGAAGGACTAATCGCCGTTGAGCGTTCGTTTTCAATTATCTCGCGCGGCATCAAATGACGGCGGTTGGACGTCGCATAGAGCACCACATTTTCTGGCCGCCCTTCGATTCCACCATCAAGAACGGCCTTAAGTGATTTATAATGCGCATCATCGTGACCAAAGCTAAGATCATCACAAAAAATGATGAACCGCTCAGACCGTCTACGTAAAAGCGCCAAACAACGACCAATACTTGGCAAGTCTTCGCGCTGTACTTCAACTATCTTCAGGGTTTCGTATGATGCCTGAACCTTACCATGGATAGCTTTAACAAGCGACGATTTCCCCATTCCGCGAGCCCCCCATAAAAGGGCGTTGTTAGCGGGCAGTCCCATAGCGAACTGCACTGTGTTGGAGTACAGCGTATCGCGGGATCTGTTAATCCCCAAAAGCAACGACAGATCAACGTGATTGACATTTTCGACAGGCAGCAAGTGATCCGGATCAGCGTGCCAGACATAGGCTGTTTCAGCAAAGTCTGGTTCGACCGCGGCTGCTGGTGCCAATCGCTCCAGCGCTGCCGCGATCCGTCCAAGAATTTCTTTACTCACTTGCCAGACTCTTCCTCAGTAAGATCTTCGCCTTCGTCTTCGTCATCTTCAAACCAAAGCCCTTCAGCACGCAATTTAGTTTCACGACGTTTTTCAACTCGCTTCACTAATTGAATAGAGATTTCGTAAAGCCCGTAGACCACAACAAACAAAATTACTTGTGTAATAATATCTGGCGGCGTCACCACGGCGGCGAGCAGTAAAATACCTACAACGGCGTATTTACGCATATTGCGAAGACCAGCTGCACTGACTAATCCAGCCTTTCCCATGAGCGTTAGTAACACAGGCAATTGAAAACACATCCCAAACGCCATGATAAATTTTAATGTAATATCAAGGCTTTCATTTACTTTACCAAAAAATGTAATACGGATACCAACTTCAGCAACTGGTAGGGCTACACCACCAGGCGCATCCGATCCAATTACGCTTGCCATCAGTTCAGCAATTATAGATGGGACATCCGCAAAGCCAAGAAAGAAAGCCATCGCCAGTGGTGTGACAACAAAATGCGCAAACGACGCACCAAGTAGAAACATCACGGGTGATGCAATAAGGAACGGCAAGAACGCACCCTTTTCTTTGGAATAAAGTCCAGGTGCCACAAACCGCCACAACTGAAATCCGATAACAGGAAACGCCAGCGCAAAACCGAACACCATGGAAATGCGAAACAATGTGAACAGGTATTCTTGCGGTGAAGTATATTGCATGGTCGGTGACGGATCACCCAAATTACGTAATGTAGTCTCAATAGGCACAAGCAAAAACTGCAAAATTGGCTCTGCTACAGTGAAGATTATCACTATACCGACAATGAATGCCAAAACCGCACGGATCAGTCGCGTCCGCAGCTCAGCCAAATGTTCAATCAGCGGCGCGGCACTATCTTCCAGACTGTCATCAGGGTTGTCAGTTTCGCTCATTTGACGTCCTTTGTAGGCGGCTTGGATTTAGTGCTGGCCTTTTTGGAAGCAGCTTTTTTTAGAACTACCTTCTTTTGTGGAATTTTTTTAGCGGCCTCATTCTTCGGCGCTGTTTTCTTTCGCCTAGGTTTGGTAACCTGTTCAGGTGCTGTGTCGGTTAACGCATCCGCTTTCTCAGCCGCAATACGTTCCTCAGCCGCTTTCGCCATGGCTTTATTAAGCTTTTCAGCGGTGGCGGCGCGTTCATCAGCCAGTTTTGATTTTAGCCCTTCAGTTTCACCACCGTCCTTCATGGTCGACTTCACCACATCTTTAGACGCTTCACGAAACTTTTCTATACCGAACTTTTTAGGGTTCGCTGCGGCTTTGATTGTCTTGTTTATTTCTTTAATGCCTGATTCATCTGCAGCGGCATTCATCGCGCTGGAAAACTCTCGCGCCATACCCTTCGCTTTACCTACAAATTGACCGACCTGTCGGAACAGACCTGGCAGGTCTTTAGGACCAATGACGATCAACGCCACTATCCCGACAACCAATATTTCCATCCAGCTCAGATTAGGCATTAGCCATCTCCCAATTGGAGTGAATTAAATTTTTGTATCTTCATCGGCGGGAGTGACATCTTTAACGTTATCCGACATTGTTTCTTCGACTTCTTTGGTGCTGTCGTCGACACCTTTTTTGAACGCAGTAATTCCTTTGCCAACTTCACCCATCAGAGAAGAGATTTTGCCACGTCCAAACAGGACTAGCACCACGACAGCTATCAAAAGGAGGCCCGGAAGGCCGATGTTGTTGAGCATGTTTTATCTCCAAAAGAAAGGGCGACTTGGCCCATATTTACATTTTGAATTATAGAAGTAGTGGCGTCATGGATGTTTTGAAAGGCCAAATTTCTAATATTCACTCATATTTGCAGTGGTTTACAATATATTGTGCCATAATCCTGTCAACTGACAGTTTTTTGTCATAAAATGTCTTAGCTGGAGGATAAATATGCGCCGTGCTGACCGATTGATGAACTTGATTCGCTATTTACGAAGCGGTAACCTCCACCGCGCCACAGAATTGGCAGTTGCGATGAACGTGTCCATAAGAACAATCTACCGCGATATGGAAACATTAGCCAAATCCGGTGTTCCAGTTGAGGGCGAGCGCGGCACGGGATACCGCATCACCGCCGCTATCACCCTGCCGCCACTAAACCTGTCTATGGCCGAACTCGAAGCGCTACACATCGGACTTGCTGCAATGCGCCAATCGCACGACCCTGATCTAGCTGCTGCAGCATCGAGTTTAGCGAAAAAACTCGATGGAGTGCTACCAGAGGTCAACGCACCAAGAGCACTTGCAGTTTATCCCTTCGCAGATGCAGCTCGAGGCTTTCAGCATCTACCAAAAATCCGCAGCGCAGTTCGCGCACGACAGAAATTATTGCTCAATACGGGCTTAAGGGACCGAACAGTTCGCCCCCTGCAACTAGACTACTGGGGCCGCCTTTGGACCTGCGTTGTGTGGTGCGACACCACCCGTAAATTCGACGACCTGCGAATTGACGAGATTACTTCACTACGCATCCTGCCAAGTTTGTTTGTCGAGGAAGAAGGAAAACGGCTGCGAGATTATCAATCAAGCAGACCGCGGGAAAATGAAACACTTATCACGCCGAATCATCAACCATAATACAGTTCCCTTCATGGGCAAAAATACCGAACTGATTACTGCTTTCATTTCGCTTCCATCATCGAGAATGAACTCCACCAGACTTTCAATCCCCATAAACCGCGCTCTCTTGACCGTGCCTCGTGCGGGTGTACCGTCAGCAATGGTTGAATTAGGCCCCTTGCCAGCGCGGTCAAAGTCAATTTTTATATGTTGCGGTCGAATCACAATGTCCACCGCGGTGCCATCCGTCACACCGGGTACAAGAAATTGACCAAACTGCGTTGCAGCAAGTGCACCATGTACATACGCTGGCACAGCATTAATATCACTAAAGAAACTAGCAGCCTCTTTATCCACAGGCGTGTTATAGATATTGTAAGGCGCGCCCATTTGCACGATCCTACCATCCCGCATCAGTGCGATTTCATCAGCCATGCGCATCGCTTCGCCAGGTTCATGAGTAACCAGCAACACTGCTGTGCCTTCGGCCTTAAGAACATCCAGTGTTTCATCGCGGATGTCATCACGCAAACGGTCGTCAAGACCAGAAAACGGTTCATCCATCAGCATAATTTTGGGACGAGGCGCGAGCGCGCGGGCAAGTGCAACGCGCTGCTGTTCACCACCTGAAAGCTCGTGAGGATAACGATCAATGTGAGAGGACATGCCTACACGTTCCAGCAGTTCTTGTACGCGCCCACGGGTCTTATGCGCACGCCCCAACAGACCATATGCTACGTTGCCTGCTACACTCAAATGCGGAAATAACGCAAAATCCTGAAACATAAGACCTGTTGCGCGCCCCTCTGGCGGCACGCGAAACACCCCGTCACACACCAGTTCGCCATCAGCCCAGATGGACCCCGCGTCTTGCTTTTCAATGCCTGCAATCATTCGCAATGTTGTTGATTTGCCGCAGCCAGACGGCCCTAACAAACAGGTCACCTGTCCTGGCATAATCGAAAGCGACACATCGTCCACAACTCGCCGCCCACCAAAGCTGCGCATCAAATTACGAATCTCTAGACGCGGTTTTGATGGAGATTTATCACTCACCATTGCAGGCCTTTAATCCTTACCAAAAATATTAGTAAAATCTCAAGTAACAACGCTCCTCCCCAAGGGCAAGGCGTACAAGTAAGTCTGGCGACTAAGTCTGATGGCCTAGTCGGACAGAAATTATTTATAGCGTTGAGTTAACCGCACCACCATCGAGCAGTAGGTTCTGACCGACAATAAACCCCGTATGAGCCGAACACAAAAACGCACAGGCCGCACCAAATTCTTGCGCTGTTCCATACCGCCCAGCCGGAATTGTCGCAGAACGATTTACCTTTGCCTGTTCCATAGAAATACCCTGCGCCGTGCTGACGCCCGTGTCCAATTGAATCGCGCGATCAGTAGCATGAATTCCGGGCAAAAGGTTGTTAATGGTCACACCCGAACCGGCCACTTGACGCGACGTTCCAGCGACGAAACCAGTCAAACCTGTACGTGCTGTATTTGACAACCCTAATGCGGGAATCGGCGCCTTTACAGACCCCGACGTGATGTTGACAATACGTCCCCAGCCACGATCAATCATCGCGGGCATTAAAGCTTGGATCAATGCAATCGGCGTCAGCATATTTGCATCTAAGGCGGCGATGAAATCCTCACGATCCCAATCAGACCATGTTCCTGGTGGTGGACCACCTGCGTTTGTAACTAAGATATCAACGCCTTGCGATGCGGCTAAGACATTTGCCTGCCCTTCAAGCGTTGTCACATCAGCGGCAACCGTGACCACATCGACACCGTATACTGAACGAATTTTGGCAGCTGTAGCTTCGAGTGCAACAGTACCACGTGCATTTAATACCAAATCAACGCCCTCTGCGGCCAATGCCTCAGCGCAACCACGCCCAAGCCCCTTTGACGATGCACAAACGAGTGCCCGCTTGCCTTTGATGCCCATGTCCATCTTATACTTCTCCCTAAAACGAGGCCAATAACTCAGTGATTTGATCAATCATCTACAATCGTCCATCTGCAGACAAAATGGTCATAATATTTCGACATATTTCTAAAGTATTTATCTTTGTAAATACCACCCCATTGATTAGAGTATTTTCACAAGACGTATACCCCCTGCAATAATATCGTTGTTTTTTCACCCGACAACTTTGTCTTAAGTGAAGGCGTAGCCGAGGGTAAATAAATCACATTTATTAACGAACTGGTATTTAATGATATACGAAATCTTGTCCTGAAACTCACGCACAGAACATTTATTTAAAGAAAAAAAGTCATGGGACAGCTTTCTTCATCGCAAATGATACAGATGTGGGTACAACAGGAAATTTTTTTACCTGGATTTTGCAATAAAACTTGAACCCTCTAACAAGACCAACTTGTAGGCACTCATTTGGGTCTAAGTCTAAGGACATTAAACAAACAAAGTTTACGTGATGCCGCTAAC
The DNA here is from genome assembly GCA_047635635.1 of Octadecabacter sp. Lineage (GTDB taxonomy): Bacteria > Pseudomonadota > Alphaproteobacteria > Rhodobacterales > Rhodobacteraceae > Octadecabacter. The sequence continues at coordinate 11,775 of JBLILC010000004.1, forward strand.
CAAATTTAACTTTCAATATAATTGTCGTACTGTTGTCACTTATTGTAATACTTTTAACGGCAAAATTTGCTGGGGTTGCCATTGTGCAGTTTGTTCATTGCACCCACATTCATAGATAACGAAAGCGCAGATTCCTATTAAAAAACTCAAAGTTGGTGATCGGATTTTTACCTGCTACGCGGGACCACAGCAAATCCGCTGGATCGGAAACATCACATTGCTCACATTGAGGGATCAAGCACCTGTCGCCATCACCCCAGATACCTTGTTCAACCCTCTAAATCTGGTAATTTCAATTGGTAATCACTCGTTCATCTAGCAACACGAAGTTCGCATCGGCGCAGGCAGATGCTAGGTATTAATCAAAGTCCACCGTCTGATCAACGGCACATCTGTTTATCAAAAAGATGGAAGTTTTAAAAAATATTTTCAGATTATGTTCGACAGCCAGAAAAGAATTTATCTAAAAAATGGTTGTAACTACAACATTGCTAGGTGGCGAACACATCTCCAAAATGGCACAGCTCAATCCAGCTAAACAATTTGATACGTCATATCAGGAATTTGAAGTCACTGAAAATTTCGCCGATTTTCTTGACAGGGTAGCGACGTCGAAAAGCACATCTTTTAGTTTAGTCTGATTGCGCCCGATTGCTCTTGTCGCATCGCCCCGCTATAGCGCCATACATGACAAATCCCCCTTCACTCCCCGCTGAAATTGCCCGACGTCGGACCTTTGCGATTATCTCGCACCCAGACGCGGGTAAGACTACCCTGACAGAAAAATTTCTGCTGTTTGGTGGGGCAATCCAGATGGCAGGCCAGGTGCGCGCCAAAGGTGAAGCACGTCGCACGCGTTCCGACTTCATGCAAATGGAAAAAGATCGCGGAATTTCCGTGTCTGCATCCGCAATGTCATTTGATTACAAACACTACCGCTACAACCTTGTTGACACACCAGGTCACTCTGATTTTTCAGAAGACACCTATCGCACTCTAACGGCTGTGGATGCTGCAGTTATGGTGATTGACGGCGCTAAAGGTGTTGAATCCCAAACCCGCAAACTATTTGAGGTATGTCGCCTCCGCGACTTACCAATTCTAACATTTTGTAACAAAATGGACCGCGAAAGCCGCGATACGTTTGAGATTATAGACGAGATTCAGGAAAATCTCGCCATTGATGTGACACCTGCCAGTTGGCCTATCGGCACAGGCCGCGAATTCATCGGCTGTTATGACATTTTGCGTGACCGCCTCGATATTATGGACCGCGCAGATCGAAATACAGTTGCTGAAAGCGTTGAAATCAAAGGTCTAGACGACCCCAAATGGGAAGAATACGTTTCCGAACGTTTACTAACGCAATTTCGTGAAGAGATCGAGATGGCGAAGGAACTACTGCCAAAGCTCGACCCCAAGGCGGTCCTAGAAGGGACGATGACCCCAATCTGGTTTGGCTCCGCAATCAATTCATTTGGCGTGCGTGAATTGATGGAAGGGATTAGTCAATATGGACCCGAACCTCAGCCGCAAACAGCTCAGCCCCGCACCATCCTGCCAGAAGAAAAAAGTGTCACCGGATTTGTATTCAAGGTTCAGGCCAACATGGATCCAAAACACCGCGACCGCGTTGCCTTTGTGCGAATGGCATCAGGCCATTTCACACGTGGGCAAAAGCTGACCCATGTCCGCACAAAGAAACAAATGGCGATTTCTAACCCAGTATTGTTTCTCGCGTCTGATCGCGAACTTGCCGAAGAAGCATGGGCTGGGGACATTATTGGGATTCCAAACCACGGCCAATTGCGCATCGGCGATACTTTGACCGAAGGCGAGGTGTTGCAAGTAAATGGTATCCCCAGCTTCGCGCCTGAATTGCTACAAGGCGTCCGTGCGGGCGATCCACTAAAATCAAAACACCTTGAAAAGGCATTGATGCAATTCGCTGAAGAAGGTGCTGCTAAGGTGTTTAAGCCCTCATTTGGTTCGGGCTTTATTGTTGGCGTCGTAGGGCCTTTGCAATTCGAGGTCCTCGCGTCCCGAATTAAAATGGAATACGGCCTACCTGTCCAGTTTGAACAGTCTCAATTTACCTCAGCCCGATGGGTATCCGGCAACAAAATCGCCGTCGAAAAATTCACTACAGCAAATAAATTGCATATTGGAACCGACAGCGATGGTGACACAGTCTTTTTAACACGTCTGCAATGGGACATCGATCGCGTTGGACGCGACTATCCTGACATATACCTAACGGCGACTAAGGAAATGATGGCCTAAAATTAAACTGTAAACGTCCTTGCAACAAACCGCCGAAGCAATTTTGAATTATTGATCAACGTATAGAAACTTTATAGCCTTCTCAAAAGTTGCTAAAGACCAAGGATGTTCAAATGAAAAACTCAACTTCGAAAAATGCAACTTCGTTAGTCGCGCTTACAGCGCCATTAACACTTGCTGCCGTTTCTGTTTGGGCCGATGAAACGACTGAATCATGGGAACTTCTGTCTGCTATAATAGTCGAAGAAATCGTTACCAATACCACTTATGAAGTGCATAAAATATTCCCCACAGAGATCGAAAACGGTATCGATCAGTTTGATATCACTGGCTACATTGTACCCCTCACCGATGGGCCAGACATCAGCAACTTTATTCTTGTCTCCGACATGGGGTTTTGCCCATTCTGTGGGTCACCAGAACACGGCACATCCTTACAAGTCAAAATGACAAACCCGTTGAAAGGATTTGAAGAAGGCACCCGCATCACCCTACGCGGCGCACTGCAAGCCGTCACTGATCCAGAAACTTGGCAGACGACCATAATGATAAATGCACGCATTTTATAATATACAGATATGCATCCATAGTTTTACAAGAAAGCTTGTATCAGACACCTTGATATTTTTTAATAAAACTCTCAATCAAACATAGCTTAGAGCAATCACATCCAACCTGACGAACAGAGCAACAATCAACCGCACTTTGTTTACTTCAGACCACGGGAATCTACGAAGCTCTTAATCACTTATGAGACACACATTGTTGAGAATTCATGTTTTAACTTAAGTTAATCTGTAACGGTAAAGTCATTGTTGAAACGTAACTATGTGCCGCAACAGAATAGGACTATTTCTTCTTGATGAAGATTTTTCAATCACTGTCAGAAATCAAGCTTGCGCCTACTGTCTAAGACAGAATTATAGATCTTTTCAAATACTTGGAGAAACTGTACAAAGGTTTCACATGTTAATTATATCATGTTATGTAGCGCGAACCATTTACAATGCGCGCTAGTCAAGTCCATCGTACATATGCCACCAGTTTTCAGAATATAAGCTATTATTGAGACAAAAAATTCAATCTCTTGATCGGGTAAGCAACCTTGCCTATCGCCACATTAAGATACAACGCTTCAAGACTTCGTCCAATCGGCTGATAAACTGCTATTGCAACATCACCTATGATGTACGTTTTGCGTGGCGAAAATGTCCCCCAACTTCAGCACTCTACTGGGTAAGCCGTTTGTTAACTTGACGTTAGCAACGCTCAGACGTAAGTGTTTTGCACCCAAAAGGTAGGCAATATGGCCAGCCCGGCCGCGAGACGATTGCGGCAATTAGACTGCAAACTCCGCGAAAGGAATAACTTGATTAAATTCAGTGATTTAAAACTCGATGCCAAAGTTCTAAAGGCCGTCGAAGAAACCGGCTACACAACGCCAACCCCTATCCAAGCTGGTGCGATTCCCCCCGCATTAGAAGGACGAGACGTTTTGGGTATCGCTCAAACAGGCACAGGTAAAACTGCAGGTTTTACACTTCCAATGATAACCATGTTAAAACGTGGCCGAGCACGTGCACGGATGCCGCGCTCCTTGGTGCTTGCCCCGACACGTGAACTGGCCGCGCAGGTGGCTGAAAACTTTGATACTTATGCCAAATACACCAAGTTAACGAAGGCTTTGCTTATCGGTGGCGTATCTTTCAAAGAACAAGACATGCTTATTGACCGTGGCGTTGACGTGCTGATTGCAACCCCAGGTCGCCTGCTAGACCATTTTGAACGTGGAAAACTAATTCTTTCGGACGTGAAAATCATGGTTGTCGACGAAGCTGACAGAATGCTCGACATGGGTTTTATCCCTGATATTGAACGCATTTTTGGACTGACACCGTTCACTCGCCAGACGCTGTTCTTTTCTGCAACAATGGCGCCAGAAATTGAGAGAATTACAAACACGTTCCTATCAAACCCTGCAAAAATTGAAGTGGCACGTGCCGCAACTACGTCTGAGACGATCACACAGGGTGTAGTCATGTTTAAAGGCTCCAAAAAAGCCTCCGAGGGTAGTGAAAAACAGAAACTTTTGCGTGATATAATTACTAATGAAGGCGTTGATTGCCGTAACGGTATAATTTTTTGTAACCGCAAAATCGACGTCGATGCGGTCGCTAAGTCAATGACTAAAGCAGGACTAGATGCCTCTGCGATCCACGGCGATCTTGAACAGTCGCATCGAATGCGGACACTAGCCCAATTCCGCGACGGCACGCTGCGTTTTCTTGTGGCATCTGATGTTGCAGCCCGCGGCCTCGACATTCCTAACGTAAGTCATGTGTTTAATTACGACGTTCCAGGCCATGCTGAAGACTATGTCCATCGAATTGGTCGCACAGGCCGTGCCGGCAAAACGGGAATGACGATTATGATTTGCACACCACGCGATCAGAAAAATTTTGACAGTATTGAACGGCTTGTGGAAATGGCTATACCAAGAATAGTCTTGCCCGGAGTGGCATCAGCCACGGAAGCTGCAGATGTAGCTACACCAAGCAGTGCGCCAAACGAGAACAAGCCAAAGCGCACACGGACCCGTGGTGGTCGTACTCGTAAGAATGATTCAGAAAACCTCGCAGTTACGCCTGTAGACACGTCACAAGTTGCCGCCCCACTTCAAAACATGTCCAAGATTGAAATGCCACAAAACAACCTACCCAATGCTGATGCTTCAAAGAAAGAGTTGGCAAAAAATCAGGAACCCAAGGTAAAGCCAGTTAAGGCTCAAACACCTAAAGTTGAACCAAAACAAAATGCAACTCATCTCGATCAATCCGAAAATTTAAATCGTGACCGATCACGCGGTGGCAGAAGTCGGGGTGGACGCGACAACCTTGATCATGGGCCACAGATTGTGGGTATGGGCGATGACGCCCCAACCTTCATCACGATGAGTTTTGATGAACGTCAAGCCGACTAAACCCTCTTAGTATCAAAGTGAGAAGGGGCACCCGATAGGGTGCCCCTTCTCACTGCTAGGGTTTCTCTAACTGGTTAGATCTAAGCCAGCCGGGAAATTACTACAGTCACTTCTGGCTTCTTGCCAATTTCGCCATAAGACGTTTTACGTGCAATAGTGCGCAGTTCTTTTTCTAGCTTTTCATCATCGGCCAAGGTACGGTCGTTGGCGCGCCCCAAGAACTGGCTCAGGTCTTCTTCAAGAACATCTACGAGCGGCGCATTATTACGGCCCTGCTTAGGTAGACCCATGATTTCGCACCAGGGATCACCCAAAGGATCACCATTTTCGTCAATAATCAATGTCACTATTACATGTCCATTAATCGCCATACGAATGCGGTCGCGCACAACACCATCAAACTGTCCAAATTTAACTGATCCATCAAGATACATGCGACCAGTCTCAATGTGCTCAACGACTTTTGGCTTGTTACCAGACAGATCAACCATCATCCCATTCACTGCCAACACGCCCTGCACGCCAGCGGCTTCAGCGATATTGACATGCTCACGAAGATGGCGATGTTCGCCATGCATCGGAATCAAGGTCTGTGGCTTGATAAGATCGCGCATGGTGTCCAAATCTGGGCGGTTCGCATGACCTGATACGTGATACATCCCACCAGTGGAATCATCGACCACATCCACGCCCAACTCGCTGAATTGGTTCATAATATGGATAACGCCCTTTTCGTTTCCAGGAATAGTTTTAGAAGAAAACAGAAATGTGTCACCCTCTCTCATTGTAATGCCCATGTATTTGCCACTAGCCAATTGCGCCGAAGCCGCGCGGCGTTCACCTTGCGATCCTGTTACCAACAACAGCACATTTTCCCGGGGGAGGTTACCTACTTCTTCAGGCGGAATCACATTTGGAAAGTCGTTAAGGATGCCAACTTCTTTTGCAGCTTCAACCATGCGACGCATGGAACGACCAAGTAGGCAAACAGATCGACCTGCGCGTTCGGCTGCAAGCGCAATCGTACGCACCCTAGATACATTGGAAGCAAATGTGGTTGCAGCAACCATTCCCTTTGCGTTGATCAGAAACTTTTCGATTTCCGGTCCGACAGTGGCTTCGCTACGTCCTTCTTCTTTAGAAAAGACATTTGTGGAATCACAGACCAATGCTTTAACACCGTCATTGCCTAATGAAGCCCAAAGATCGTAATCGAATGGTTCACCAATACCGGGTTCAACATCGATCTTGAAGTCGCCAGTGTGGATAATACGCCCACCCTTAGTGTCGATCACAAGTCCAGAACTTTCAGGAATGGAATGTGAAATCGGTACAAACCCGACCTCAAATGGGCCAACCTTTACAGTTTCAGGCCATTTGCCAACGGTTTTAACAGTCTTATCAGAGAACCCATGTTCGGACATTTTACGTCGTGCAAGATTGGCCGTGAACGCACGTGCATAAATTGGCGCGCCAAGGCGCTCGTATAAGTGGCCAACAGCGCCGACATGGTCTTCATGACCGTGAGTTATGAAAATTGCCTCAATCTGACTTTTGCGCGCGGCGAGCCATGAGATATCCGGCAGGATCAAATCGACACCCGGTGTACTGTCCATGTCGGGAAATGTGACACCCAAATCCACGACAATAAGTCGTTCAGCGTCTACTGGGCCGTAGCCGTAAACGTAACAATTCATACCAATTTCGCCCGCGCCACCGAGGGGGAGATACATCAATCTAGTTTTGCTCATTTTAGTTATTTTGGTCCTTGTTGTACCTGTGTATCACGGTCAATCCATGCATCGTCAGGTCATCTTCGATTGTATCAAAAAGGTTGTGGCCACTCGAAAACAATGGCGCCAACCCTCCAGTTCCTACGACTTTCATGGGGCGGTCGTACTCACCCTTTATCCGTTCACACAGTCCATTAATGAGGCCGACATAGCCCCAAAAAATACCTGATTGTATACAACTCACTGTGTTGGTTCCGATAACTAACTGCGGTTTAGTAATGTCTACGTGAGGCAACGCTGCTGCCGCTTGATGTAGCGCCTCGAGGCTAAGATTCACACCAGGAGCAATCACACCGCCAACGTAGGCACCATCATGAGCAACAACATCAAAATTAGTCGCAGTGCCAAAATCAACAACCACAACATCACCACCATGGCGATCAAATGCTGCTGTTGCGTTTGCAAGACGGTCGGGGCCAACTTGCGTTCCCACATCCACTCGCGGAGCGATTGGCAGTAGACAATCTGGCTTGCCAATAACATATGGGCGCGTGTCAAAATAACGATCGGCCATTACGCGCAGATTGAATACAACGCGCGGCACAGTGGACGAAATAATAACCTCATCTATTTGCGCTTCTATTTTATTATGGTGCAAAAGTGTAGACCACCAAACAAAATACTGGTCAGCCGTACGCTGCCATTCAGTAGCACAGCGAAAAGTGCATAAAAACTTATCCCCGTCCCAAAGGGCGAAGACTGTGTTGGTATTTCCTGTATCGATACACAGCAGCATTTAGCCACCCTTCTTAGAAATAAACATCCGCCGCCGCGATGTAGCGATGTCCTTTGGCGGTTTTCAGGACCAGATGACCGTTTTGATCGACAGTAACAAAACGCCCATTCACAACTTCATTTGGAAGACGAGCAGTAATATTTTCACCTAGCCGAGCGGCACGAGCCAACCATTCTGCGCGGATAGGCGCAAAGCCATGCATGGTCAATTGGCCATCCCATTCCGCGAACGCAGGTGCAAGGTGTTTTAAGAAAGTATCAGGATTAACATCGACGCCGGACTCACCCTTTACAGACACAGGATATACTGCGCCATCCTCAACTTCTGTCATGAGAGGTGACGTTGTCAGATTTACGCCAATCCCAACTGCCACACCCCATATCTTGCCCCGCACGGAAAGACTTTCCAGAAGAATACCAGCAACCTTGCCGTCATTAAGCAACACATCATTGGGCCATTTTAGAGCAAGTTTCGGACCATCACGCATCAATGCATACAACGCATCATGTACAGCGAGGGCCGCTACAAAACTACGCAACGAAGCTGTTTCAAGATTTGTACAGGGAAAGGACAATGTTCCATAAAAATTCCCTACAGGAGCGACCCAGGATCTACCACGACGACCACGTGATGCTGTTTGGTGGGTAGCAGTGAACCATGTGGCGTTAGATTGGTGCACTACCTGCTCCCGGGCAAGGTCAAGTGTCGATGTAACTTCGTCAAACGAGAAATGGCCAACCCCAGCCGGCCAGCTCGCCGGTTTAATTGACAAGAGCCAACGACGCAGCTTCGGCAAGAGGTTCAATCCCAAACAAATTCACAACGCCAACAATCATCACAGCAGCAGACACTACTAAAAAGCCCCATAAAACGGGAGAACCATTACGGTCTAATTGAATGTTTTGTTCAGACCCAAAGTACATAAAAAACACAATCCGCAAATAGTAGAAGGCCCCAATAACAGACGCCACTACGCCCGCAACGGCAAGCCATCCAAGACCCACTTCATAAGCCGCACGTAAGACATAAAACTTACCAAAAAAGCCAAGCATTGGCGGAACACCAGCCAACGAAAACAACAAAATCAACATCGCTAAAGCCTTGAGTGGCTCACGTTTAGAATACATGTTCAAAGAAGCGATATTTGTAACGGGCATACCATCTTTTTCCATCGAGAGAATGAACGCAAACGTGCCAATGTTCATCACCACATAAATAGCAAGATATATAAGCATCGCTTGCACTCCAAAGGCAGTCCCAGCCGCAAGGCCCATCAACGCAAAACCCATGTGTGCAATCGATGAATAAGCCATCAGGCGTTTAATGTCTGTCTGACCAATGGCTGCAATGCCACCAACAAACATGGACAGAACGGACAAAAACGCAATGATTTGCTGCCAGTCGGCAACAGACTTACCAAATGCGTCGTGCATCACCCTCGCAAACAGCACCATCGCAGCAATCTTTGGAGCAGTAGCGAAAAAAGCCGTGACAGGGGTTGGTGATCCTTCATAAACGTCAGGTGTCCACATATGAAAAGGCGCTGCCGACACTTTAAACGCAAAACCGGTTGTCATAAACACAAGTCCAAACAACAGGCCAAGCGAAACACCACCTTCAGTCGCTTCAATAATTCCAGCAAAAGAAGTGGTGCCTGCGAAACCGTAGGTCAAAGATGCACCGTATAGTAATAAGCCTGACGATAAAGCCCCCAGCACGAAGTACTTGAGGCCAGCTTCAGTGGATTTAATGCTGTCCCGACGAAGGGACGCAACAACATACAGAGCAAGAGATTGAAGCTCCAACCCCATATAAAGCAACATCAAATCACCAGCAGAAACCATCATCATCATGCCAACAACTGACAGCACTATTAAAATCGGATATTCGAACCGCAGCAGGTCACGCTTGGCCATATAATCTTGACTCATTACCAGAACAGCCGCTGCAGAGAGTAAAATGGCAACCTTAGCGAAGCGGGAAAACGCATCATCTACAAATGTTCCAGAGAAAGCAGTGGTTGTCCCCTCACCCATAGTCGCAATCCAGAAAGCAAGTATTACAAAAAGGCCGGATGTGATCCAAACCAGCAGGGACGCTGCTTTGTCTTTCACTGTGTAAACCGCCGCCAAAAGAGCGCCCATCGCAAAAAGCGACAAAATAATTTCCGGTGAGATGGTGGTCAGATCTTGAGGCAGCATCTGTCTTTTCCTTAGTTCTGGGCAACTTGCGTAGTCGCATCATACGCAGCCTGAGCAGTTTCAACGTGAACAACCAATGCTGTGACTGATGGCCCAATAATGTCGGTGACTAGGGCGGGATAAATGCCCAAGAGCAGTGTCATGATTACCAACGGAGTGAATATCCAACGTTCACGAGCCGTCATATCAGTAATAGTTTTTAAGCTTTCCTTGATCAAATCACCCATAACAACACGGCGATACAGCCAAAGTGCGTAAGCCGCAGACAAAATCACCCCAGACGTTGCAAAAGCAGCAATCCATGTGTTGACTTGAAATACACCAACAAGTGTCAAAAATTCACCAACAAAACCAGATGTTCCTGGCAAGCCAACATTTGCCATTGTAAAGAACATAAAAATCATCGCGTAGGCGGGCATGCGATTAACGAGACCACCATAGGCATCAATATCACGAGTGTGCATACGATCGTAAATCACACCTACACAAAGAAACAACGCACCCGAAATAAACCCGTGTGAGATCATCTGAAAAATAGCACCATCAAGACCTTGCTGGTTAAACGTGAATATGCCCATTGTTACAAATCCCATATGAGCAACAGAAGAATAGGCAATTAATTTCTTCATGTCTACTTGCACCAGGGCAACAAGCGATGTGTATACAATAGCTATTGCAGACATCCAAAGAACTAACGGCGCCATAACATCTGATCCCACAGGGAACATCGGTAATGAAAAGCGTAAAAAACCATAACCTCCCATTTTCAACAGGATTGCCGCGAGTACGACAGACCCTGCAGTTGGGGCCTGCACGTGCGCGTCCGGAAGCCAAGTGTGGACAGGCCACATTGGCATTTTCACCGCAAAAGATGCAAAAAATGCAAGCCATAGCAACGTCTGCATGCCGCCAACTATTTGGATACCAAGAAACGAGAAATCGTCAGTGCCAAACTGAAAGCCCATCAAAGACGGAATGTCAGTAGTCCCTGCAGCCGAAAACATGCCAATCATAGCCACCAGCATCAAAACAGAGCCTAGGAAAGTGTAAAGAAAGAATTTAAACGACGCATAAATACGATTTTTACCGCCCCAAATACCAATAATCAGGAACATAGGAATCAGTCCAGCTTCAAAGAATAGATAAAATAAAACCAAATCCAGAGCCATGAACACGCCAAGCATCAGAGTTTCCAATAACAGAAACGCGATCATGTATTCTTTGACACGGGTATTCACAGACCAGCACGATACTATAACAATTGGCATCAGGAACGTGGTGAGCATAACAAACAGGATCGAAATCCCATCAACCCCCAACTTATAGTTTAATCCCATAATCCATGTACGTTCTTCAACAAACTGGAAATTAGTGTCCTGAGCATCAAACCCGAACAATATAAAGAGTGACACAATCAAAGTCATTGAAGTCGCTGCCATGGCTAACCATTTCGCATTACGCTGCGCATCTTCATCATCACCCCGCAAAAAAAGCGCGAGAATACCAGCGGCAATTGCTGGTATGAACGTTGTGATGGAAAGTAGATTATCCATTATTCATAGTTCCCTGTGATCGTGAAGTAAGTGAGGATCACTGCTAGGCCAATTACCATAGCAAAAGCGTAGGTAAAGACATAGCCCGACTGAGCGCGCCCCGCTAGACGAGTAAGCATGGGAATTATCCCAAGCGCGATACCGTTCAGACTACCGTCAATGATATTACCGTCGCCACGCTTCCAAAGGAACCTGCCCAGCCCCATTGCAGGTTTTATAAATATCGTTGCGTAAAGTTCGTCAAAATACCATTTGTTTAACAAGAAATTGTAGAGTGGGGCCTGCTGTTGAGCAAGTTGACGTGGCAAATGTGGGCTGCGAATATAAAAGAGCCAGGCGGTAGCAAAGCCCAACACCATTGCTACGAACGGCGATAGTTTCACCCAGATTGGGACTGTATGAGCATCATCAAGCGTGGTGTTTTCGGGCGACACATAAATCGCACCCTGTCCCGGTTCACCTGCAAATACATAATGCACCATAGCTTGATTCTTAGCGTCGACATTAGCAATTTCTTCAGCGTGGTTTTCAACAGAATTATTAATGCTACCCTGTACGCCGTGATCGTCCTGTTCAGCGTAAGCCACACCAAAATACTGACCAACATATTTTGCATTTCCAAAGAACGGCTTATAAAATGCCATACCAGCAAAAACTGCGCCAATCGCCAGGATTGCCAGAGGAACAAGCATAACTTTTGGTGATTCATGAACATTTTCATGGGTATGTTTATCACCGCGCGATTTTCCATAAAAAGTCAGGAACATGAGCCGCCAACTATAAAAACTTGTAAACAATGCTGCAACTACCAACATCCAAAAAGCGTAGCCTGCACCAGCTGCGTAAGCCGATTCAATTATCGCATCCTTTGACACAAAGCCCGCAAATCCAATCGGATAACCTAAATAAAGCAACGGAACGCCAAAACCCGTGATAGCCAGTGTGCCGATCATCATCGCGCGGAAGGTCCACGGCAATTTGTGGCGAAGACCACCGTAGTTACGCATATCCTGTTCGTGGTGCATCCCATGAATTACTGAACCCGCTCCAAGAAACAACATCGCTTTAAAAAACGCGTGTGTTAGCAGGTGGAACATAGCTACGGAATAGACCCCTAAGCCCGCGGCAACAAACATGTAACCCAGCTGTGACATGGTGGAGTATGCTATTACGCGTTTTATATCGTTTTGAACAAGGCCTATAGTAGCTGCCACAAAAGCGGTGGAGGCACCAATAAATACCACAAAATTAGTCGCAGATGGTGCAAATTCCATAAATGGCGACATACGACAGACCAGGAAAACACCTGCTGTAACCATGGTTGCTGCGTGAATCAGCGCCGACACAGGGGTTGGGCCTTCCATTGCGTCCGGTAACCATGTGTGCAGGAATAGTTGCGCTGATTTACCCATAGCCCCTATGAACAGAAGAATTGCTATAACTTCTACTGCGTTCCAGTCGCTCCACAAAAATGTCAGTGTTGTTTCAGCTAATGCGGGTACCTCTGCAAATATCACATCAAAACTAACAGATCCAGTGAGGTAGAAGATGGCAAAAATGCCCAGCGCGAAGCCAAAATCGCCCACACGGTTAACAACAAATGCTTTTATGGCAGCAGCATTGGCTGATGGTTTCTTGTAATAAAAACCAATTAGTAAATAAGACGCAACTCCCACGCCTTCCCAACCAAAAAACATCTGCACAAGATTGTTGGCCGTCACCAACATCAACATAGCAAACGTAAAAAAGCTTAAATAAGCAAAGAAACGCGCCTTGTACGCAGTGTCTGGAAACTGACTGTCATTAGCCATGTAACCAAACGAATAAAGATGGACTAAAGCTGACACAGTGTTGATAACCACTAACATTATTGCCGTCAGACGATCCATTCGAATGCCCCAAGAGGTATCCAACGTTCCTGATTGAATCCAACGCATCAGCTCAATTGTATAGTAACCATTTTCATGCGCACTCGCATCAAAAGTTAACAGAATGAACCAGCTTAAAAACGCTGCAAGGAACAACAGACCCGTAGTCAGCCACTGCGCCGCAACCTCACCCATAATTTTCCAGCCAAAGCCAGCAATGATTGCGCCAAGAAGTGGTGCAAATAATGTAATGGTTTCCATAGGTCTTAACCTTTCATGACATTGACGTCTTCGACATCAATCGTTCCGCGGTTACGGAAGAAACATACTAAGATCGCAAGACCAATGGCAGCTTCTGCTGCGGCTACCGTCAGAACAAACAAAGTAAAAACTTGCCCCGCAAGGTCACCAAGATAACTGGAAAAAGCAACAAAATTGATATTTACCGCGAGGAGCATCAATTCGATGCTCATCAAAAGAATGATCACATTTTTACGGTTCAAGAAAAGTCCAAAAATACCAATAACGAAAAGAGCGGCTGCAACCGTCAAATAATGTTCAAGTCCAATCATAATTACAGTCCCTGTCCAGATTTAACATCTTTGAGTTCCATCGCCTTCGCCGGATCACGTGACATTTGCACCATCACGTTCTGGCGTTTTACGTCTGTGCGATGGCGCAAGGTCAACACAATCGCGCCTATCATTGCAACCAACAGGATCAGACCTGAAAGTTGAAAGATAAGTAAATAATCATCATAAAGTACAAGACCTAGCTGTTTTGTGTTTTCGACATTTGAAATTGGCTGGGTAAGGCGCTCCTCAAAGCCATTGGAAAAATCCCAAACTCCAAAGGCTAGTGCCAGTTGCATTATTAAAACAACGCCAATCAGCAGAGCCAATGGCATGTAGCGCGCCATTTCAGCTTTGAGTTCAGCAAAATCTACGTCGAGCATCATTACAACAAACAAGAACAACACAGCGACCGCACCAACATAAACAATAATTAAAAGCATTGCTACAAATTCGGCACCAAGCAATACAAACAGGCCAGCCGAAGAAAGAAAAGCAAGGATCAACCACAAAACAGAATGTACAGGATTACGAGCCAAAACAGTCATAAGACCGCCACTAATCGTGGTTATAGCAAACGCGTAAAAGGCAATCACTACTGGGGTCATGTGGCTGTATCCTTTTTCTTGACGTCTTTGTCGAAAACACTCTGAGCCAATTCCATAACCTTGGTCATCACAGGTGCGCCACCAAACATGCCAGCCACAACAATTGTTTCACTGACTTCTTTATGAGTAGCATTAGCTTCGAGCGCATGGCGCACTGTTAAAGTAATTTGCGTTTCCGCCATGTTTCCTTGTCCAAGTCCGCCCTGGATAGTCAAGCCTTGCAGCGTCAACAACAATTTAGTCTTGGAGTCCAACGCCTCAGCGTCAGCCCCTTTGCCTAAAAACTGCTCCATCAGTTCTTTGGACATCGTCGGAAACAGGTCTTCGACGCCTTTCATAGAGTCTTTCATGACATCGGCAAATTCAGGGCTAACGCCCTTTGCCCAATTCTGGCCGGCTTTCATCCATACGTCATAGGGGTTGTTATCGCTCATCGGTACGGTGCATCCATTTCAAGATTGCGAGAAATTTCGACTTCCCAACGATCCCCGTTATCAAGCAGCTTTTCTTTGTCGTAATACAATTCTTCTCGAGTTTCTGTAGAGAATTCAAAATTTGGACCTTCAACAATTGCGTCCACCGGGCAAGCTTCTTGGCAGAACCCACAGTAAATACATTTTGTCATGTCGATGTCATAGCGTGTGGTACGGCGCGACCCATCATCGCGTGGCTCAGCATCAATTGTAATAGCTTGCGCAGGACACACCGCCTCACACAACTTGCAAGCAATACAGCGTTCTTCACCATTTGCGTAACGGCGTAGGGCGTGTTCTCCTCGAAAACGTGGAGAAAGTGGACCCTTTTCATGCGGATAATTCAGTGTCACTTTGGGAGCAAAAAAGTATTTAAACCCTAGACCAAAGCCCTTCCAGATATCAGCCAGAAGAAAGTACTTCGCGGCGCGAGTGTAATCGATTTGTGTCATATCAGCCTCCAACTGCCCAGCGAGCCCAAAAGCCGCCGAATACTTCAAATTTTGCTAGGAAAGAAATCAGCACTACCCAGAACAGCGACAGAGGGAGGAAGATTTTCCAGCCAACCCGCATCAGTTGGTCGTAGCGGTACCGCGGCGTGATTGCTTTCACCATTGCGAAGAGAAAAAAGGCGAAAGCCATTTTCAGAATTAGCCAGCCGATGCCGTCTGGCAAGAAAGGCACTGGGGACAACCAGCCACCAAGGAACAACAGTGATACCAGCGCGCACATCAAAACGACTGCCAGCAATTCACCAATCATGAACAAGAGAAACGGAGTAGATGAATATTCAACCTGATAGCCTGCAACTAACTCAGATTCTGCTTCAGGTAGGTCAAATGGCGGACGGTTTGTTTCAGCCAAAGCACTAATGAAGAACAGAATCATCATCGGAAAATGCGGGATGAAATACCAATTCAACAAGCCTAATTCACCACTTTGTGCAGCAACAATATCGCCAAAATTCAGCGAACCAGTCGTAATTATTACTCCAATGATAATTAAGCCAAGGGACACCTCGTAGGAAATCATCTGCGCTGCAGAACGCAATGATCCCAAAAACGGGTACTTTGAGTTACTTGCCCACCCCCCCATGATTACCCCATAAACCTCCAAAGATGAAACTGCGAAGATAAACAAAACCGCGACATTAATATCAGCAAGCACCCAGCCATCATTAAAAGGAATAACCGACCAAGCAACCACTGCCAGTGTGAACGAAATCATTGGCGCAAGAAAGAAAACCGCTTTATCAGCCCCAGCAGGTACGACTACCTCTTTGACGATATATTTAATGAAATCTGCAAAAGATTGCAGTAACCCGAAAACTCCCACAACATTCGGACCTTTGCGCATCTGCACAGCAGCCCAGACTTTACGATCAGCGTACATCAAGAAAGCCAATGCCACTAAAAGTGGAATCAGGATCAACAGACATTGTCCAAGGATCAGTAAGACGATTCCAAGATTTGTGTTGGTAAAAAATTCGACCATATTAATTCCCTTAGCCCATTAGTCCTTAGACCGTTGGGATTGATCGGCGCGCACATTCAGCAACCGTCACTTCCGCGTCTATCGTTTTTGGCCCACGTGGCAAAGCAGACGAAATAGTATAAACTGCATCTCCAGCCCATACGCCATCTTTTTCAGCAACTAAAGTGCGCACATTTCGTGCAAACCCATAACCCCTAATCAATGCATATTGCGCTGCGGCACACTCAGCGTAGTCTGTTACATCCTGCACAATTTCTATATTCGCTATTTTCACATTGAAACTGACCAAGTCACCTTCCAGCAATCGTGTTTCGATCCCTTCATAACGGATCGCACCCGATGGAGCGGTAGTCGTAGCTCCACATGCAACAAGCGCGGTAAATGCTATAATCAAAGAGCGCATAATTATTCCGCCGCCATTTGTGCTTGCGCCCGATTTTTGGCGTTCCCACTGAGCTCAGCCATCAGCTGAGATGCCCGCGCTATGGGGTTGGTTAGATAAAAATCGGCAACTGATGTTTTAAATGCAGCCTTGCCCAGCTTTCCCGTCTTAACGGGGTGCCAATCGTTTTTGAATACACAATCAATTTCTGCTAGATGTGGATGTGCAGCGATAAGTGCTTGGCGCAATCCCGCAAGACTATCCCAGCCCTGCTTGGCGCTGATCTCTGAAGACAATGCACGCAAAATTGCCCAATTTTCTTTGGCTTCGCCAGGAGCAAAGCTTGCTCGCATTGCCAACTGTGGACGACCTTCAGTGTTGACAAACAGCGCGTTTTCTTCTGTGTACGCTGCACCTGGAAAAATTATATCAGCACGATGGGCACCACGGTCACCATGTGATCCTTGGTAAATAACAAATGGACCAGCCGCGATGTCGATTTCATCTGCGCCAAGATTATAAACGACATCGGCGTTTTCAACCGCCTTCATTCCATCAGAATTTGTAGCATCAACATCCATCGCACCAACGCGACCAGCTGCGGTATGAAGAACCAAAAACTTCGAAGCACCGACGGCCATAGCTGCACCCAACACAGAAGCACCATCAGCTTCAATTAAAGCACCTTGCCCAATTATAATCATAGCGCCATCAGGCAAATCATCTACCATTAAAAGCGCCGCGCGATCAGTGCCGATATGGTCATAATCATACGAAAGATCAATCGCTTCGCCAACAACCGCAACTTTTGCTCCGTTAAGCCAAGCCTTACGAATACGTGCGTTCAAAACAGGAGATTCTATGGAAGGGTTTGTCCCAATCAGCAAGATCATTTTTGCATAGTCAATGTCTTCGATTGCAGCGTTCCCAACGTAACCTGACCGATTGCCTGCGGGTAGTTTTGAATTATCAACTCGACATTCAACTACACCGCCTTGCCCTTCAATCAATTCTTTAAGGGCAAATGCAGCCTCTGTACTAACCAAATCACCAACAAGACCCACAACTTTTTTACCATTTATGGCGACAGCTGCAGCTTTTAGCGCCTCATCCCAACCTGCTTTGCGCAGTTTGCCATTCTCACGTATGAAAGGCGTGTCTAAACGTTGACGGCGCAGTCCATCCCAAACAAAACGTGTCTTATCAGAAATCCACTCTTCGTTCACGCCGTCATGGTTACGCGGCAATAAACGCATAACTTCACGGCCCTTAGTATCAACACGGATGTTGGCACCAAGCGCGTCCATCACATCAATACTTTCAGTCTTTGTCAGCTCCCAAGGTCGAGCAGTGAATGCATAGGGCTTAGATACCAAGGCGCCAACGGGGCACAAATCAATAATATTCCCCTGCATATTACTGTCGAGGGTTTCACCCAAATAGCTTGTTATTTCCGAATCTTCGCCGCGGCCCGTTTGGCCCATCTGCGAAATACCCGCAACCTCAGTTGTGAAACGAACGCAGCGCGTACAAGAAATACAACGCGTCATGTGAGTTTCGACTAACGGACCCAAATCGAGATGGTCAGACGCTCGTTTAGTTTCACGATAGCGAGAAAAATCAACACCGTATGCCATAGCCTGGTCTTGCAAATCACACTCACCGCCCTGGTCGCAAATCGGGCAATCCAGTGGGTGGTTAATCAGCAAAAATTCCATCACCCCTTCACGGGCCTTCTTTACCATGGGAGAATTTGTTTTAACAACAGGAGGTTGGCCATCAGGACCAGGACGTAGATCCTTAACCTGCATAGCGCAAGACGCAGCAGGTTTTGGCGGACCACCAACCACTTCGACCAGGCACATACGACAGTTTCCTGCAATGCTAAGACGCTCATGATAACAAAATCTAGGAATTTCAATTCCGGCTTCTTCACAGGCCTGAATAAGAGTCATAGCTCCTGATACTTCAATTTCGCGGTCGTCGATTATGATCTTGCGCAGATCGGGGGTCGCGTCAGACATGGGGCGTGTTCCCTGTTCCCGTGTGGCTTATTCACCAAGCGCACCTAATGCTTAGGTCCGCACGTTCCGGGGCGTTCTACCGCGACACGAGGCGGTTTGCCAGCCCGAAACCCACGAAAAGGCATTACAAATCTATGCGCAAAACGACGCGGGCATTGGTGGCAAAATCCAGACCAAATTTGATAAAAAATGTAAAACTTTGCCTAGCTTAACAAGTGTCCAAATGGTGTGTCTTAATCGATTTTTTCCAAAACTAGACGATAGTAAGTTGCAGCATCATTTGTGCGAAAACCCAATTAGGCAAAACGTTTGTTGGAGTTCAACCCTAGTCTGTCTTTCTCAGAAAGGTCATCGACAAGAGCGCCAACTTTAAATTTAAAATAACTAATGTCATAAAATACAACTTTATCCCAAACAAAAATCTCAGATCGCCAAGCAAGAAGGAGTTAACATTACTGCATTTCCTACTCAATTCCAACGCAATACCCGTAGAAATCAAACCTTCAGTGACGCGCTCTACACTCATTGGGATTAGAGTTGCCATGGTCATCGTCAACATAATAGCAAACACAGCTGCGATGATTGTTTTAAACAGATTGTCATATCGCAAGTCTCCTTAACAAACTGAGAGATCACAGCGATTGAAAGCATCGTTTAATTTGCGATACTGATATACAATAACTAGGCCATATCACTGGCTGTTACTGCCGAAATTTTATGATTTACGCGAAATGAGCCGAATAGATTAATCTATCATTTAGATAATTTGGTGTGAAACTCGTCCAAGCCGAACAAGTAATCACTGAGATCTATTTTGAACAAGTCATTAAAGCCTAAGATCTTCTCTTAGCAGGTTAACTGATGCCATTGTTCGATTACAATACAAATAAATAATTTTCCCTTTTAATCTCAAACCATTAAGCGTTATGAGCCATTAAACTAAGATTAAAAATACTTTATATGAGGCCTCAATTCTAAATATATATTTTTAAACAGTACAGCTAAATACAATCTAGATACCTCTTACAATCGTGTTTTGGTGTTGCCTTTTCCAGGCTTGCCCAAACCTTTGGACATGCAAAAAAATCAAAGCGTATGTATGTTAAGGCCATTTATGTTGTCGAGTTTGTATGTCAATTCTTGAATGCGATAATCATTAGTCAGGGCCCAAAGCTTACAAATATTAAACTCTGCCAATTAAAATGTTGAAATCAAAAAATAAAGATCACAAAATAGGTCTTAAATGGTGAAAAAAAATAAACCATTAGGCGCGCAATGATTTCAACAAAAACTAGTGGCGATTTGGAGCTTAGTTTTGGATGATGCTAAGAAACATGTAGCTTTTTTCTCAACAAAAAGCGTGAACAAGGTGCGTCGCAATCATATTAATGCACCCTGCATAACAAACTGTTGACCTCGACCCGATCCAAACCAATCAGTACTAAAACTAAACGAAAAGTTAAAATCCTTTGTGAAAGCATTGGCTACGGCATAGTTCCCAAAAGTAGAAGAATTTGTGACAAGGAATATGAACCAGAGCCAGGTATTTTAAGACGATCACTTCTGATAACATTATTCAGCGGCAACAGGCCCTCGTTTGTGGGCTATTCTATCTTCGATTTCACCACGGAAGTTTTTAATCAAGCCTTGGATCGGCCATGCCGCTGCATCACCAAGCGCACAAATTGTGTGGCCCTCAACTTGTTTGGTCACATCCAGAAGCATGTCGATTTCTTCAACCTCAGCGTCGCCTTTAACCAGACGTTCCATCACTCGCATCATCCACCCTGTACCTTCACGGCACGGGGTGCATTGGCCACAGGATTCATGTTTGTAGAATTTCGCCAAACGCCAAATCGCTTTAATAACGTCCGTGTTTTTATCCATCACAATTACAGCTGCGGTACCCAAGCTTGAGCCTTTTTCCTTTAACCCATCAAAATCCATAATTGCGTCACGCATGTTTTCTCCACGAACCATGGGAACGGACGAACCGCCTGGGATCACAGCCTTGAGGTTATCCCAACCACCACGGATACCACCGCAGTGCTTTTCGATAAGTTCTTCAAAAGGAATAGACATCGCTTCTTCAACCACACACGGATTGTTCACGTGGCCACTAATTGCATAAAGTTTAGTACCCGAATTGTTGGGACGTCCAAAGCCCGCAAACCAATCGGGACCACGGCGCAAAATAGTCGGCACAGTAGCAATTGATTCAACATTGTTCACGGTCGTCGGGCATCCGTATAGGCCTGCACCAGCTGGAAACGGCGGCTTCATACGTGGCATGCCCTTTTTACCTTCAAGGGATTCCAATAATGCGGTCTCTTCGCCACAAATATAGGCACCCGCCCCATGAACCAAATAAATATCAAAGTCCCAGCCGGATTTAGATGCGTTTTTACCGACCATGCCAGCATCATAACATTCATCAATTGCGGTCTGCAGCGCTTCTTTTTCACGGATATATTCTCCACGAATGTAAATGTAGCACGCGTTGGCATTCATTGCGAAAGAAGCGATCAAGCAACCCTCAATCAGGGTATGCGGATCATGCCGCATTATTTCGCGATCTTTGCACGTCCCCGGTTCAGACTCATCAGCGTTCACGACAAGGTAGGATGGTCTGCCATCAGATTCTTTCGGCATAAAAGACCATTTCAAACCAGTTGGGAAACCCGCGCCCCCACGGCCGCGCAGGCCTGAGGCTTTCATCTGATCGACGATCCAAGCGCGGCCTTTTTTAATTAAGCCTGCCGTGCCATCCCAATGGCCTCGCGCCTGAGCACCTTTAAGCGTACGGTCGTGCATTCCATAAAGATTAGTAAAAATGCGATCTTTATCAGCGAGCATCACAGGCCCCTTCCGTCATTAGCAAGGCATCATGTTTCACGAGTCTTTTGCCACAGCTTCCATGTCACCACCAGTGACCAAATGAACGCACCAAGCGAGATCAGGTAGAATAACATTTCAACGCGCACGGGTGCACCGATGGCACGTGTCAGTTGCGGCGCAAAGATACTAAGCAATCCAGCGCATGCGATTACAATGGCGGCTTGCCGACCAAGCTGGACGATGTTTTGATCTGGTCTTTTTTTCATAGGGTGTATGTGGCGTGTGTCCGAACAGAAGAAAAGAGGCGGACGCAAAAGAAAAGACCCGCACAATGTGTCCAGCTGATGCTTGATATCAAAATATCAGACTTTTTTATTTATTTGAGCTTTTGGATAATCCAGTTGTCCCACCTTTTGCCAAAGCTTTCGCTTGCTTGATCCACTCGTCTCGCACGATTCGACCTTTAAACTTAACCCGGCTATCCACCCATTCGACTTCAGCCTTGCGCCATCCAGCGACTTGATCAAAATGATAAAATCCCAGTTCATTAAGGTTCTTTTCGAGCGCCGGACCAACCCCCTTTAATAGTTTAAGATCATCCGCCCCGGCAGCACGGGCGGACGTCAGCGTTACTGGCTTACCATCTGCTGCCACGGGCGTAGTTTTGACCAAAGGTGCTTTTGCATCTTTTGGTTTTGTTGGAACAGCTTTTTTTTCAGCGGGTTTTACTACCTTGGCAGCCGGAGCAGGTGTTTTTTCAGTTATTATATCAGCTTTGACGCTATGTAGGTCGGTATCGGTTGCTATGGTTGTGCTATCTGGGTCTGTGGACAGCGCGGCTCCAGGTGCTAAATTTAAACTTGTTCTATTAATCCCAGTGACCCTTGTTCCTACCGTGCCCAAGTTGGCTAGTTCGGACGCTGATTGATCAACTTTTTCTTTAGTCAGTCCCAACAACAAAACTATCCAAATAATAATCAAAACAATCAAACCGATTATAATGGACCCGATGCCGTTAATATTTAAAATCATATTAGACGTAAGCCAAGCAACCAAGCCGAATAGGGCTGCAATGGCGAGGGAACCGATAAAATTAGAAGATGTATTCATTTGTAGACCCTTCTAGATTCAAGCACGAACTTTCTCAGCTTCGCTCCATAATTAACAAAACCTTAGCCTTGCGACCAGCCCTTGATAAAGGGATTTTAACCAAAAGCTTTCCCACATTATATGTTTGAGAGGCCTTTTACAAATATTTTATAAGTTTATAAATATTTTACTTTTGCGCGAAAATATTATTGCTTGAGCAATCCAGTAAATTCACTGGATGCTAAACACGAATTTAAAGCAACTATTGTCCCAATTTGCCAAAACACAGGTTCGTCTAACAATTTAACCAAAAAACGAAAAAATATATTTAGTTCAGAGTAGTTTCAAGTTTTGAGCCAACGCCACTAATGGGTTTGAAGCGCATCTGCTCAAAATTTTCGTGGTACTAAGATAATCCATGACTTTAATTGTGTGGGGGCGCTTTAGCTGCCATTTTTGAAAGTTTCACCACAGGTTTGGTTTTACTTACAGACTTGGCAGCAGAAGGCACCATCCCATTTGTATTCCCCGGAGGACCAGACATTTGCCAGGGCGCCAAGAGCGGTACTTCAGTCCCATCAATACGTTTTATGGTGTCGCCAATATCATGAGCCAATTGAACAGATGCGTTGTGGGGGTATTTATTGGACATATATTCTTTTAACGTTGTTAAACCATTTTGTGGTTCGGAAGCATAACGACCATTTTGTGGGCCAGGCAGGGGGACTTCGCCACGCGCCAGTGCGTCAATTAGCTCACCCATCTTGGCAGCTGTAAGATCTTCATAATAATCTTTGCCAATCTGAGCCATCGGCGCATTTGAACATGAACCGAGGCACTCGACTTCTTCCCAAGAAAATTTACCGTCCGCAGACACGTCATGAGGGTTTTTTGCGATCTTATCTTGGCAGACAGCCACAAGATCTTCAGCACCACAAATCATACAAGAAGTGGTGCCACAAACTTGAATATGTGCTATGGTACCAACAGGTTGTAATTGAAACATGAAATAAAATGATGCGACTTCCAAGGCTCTCATGAACGCTAGGCCCAGCATGTCAGCGACGCCCTCAATGGCGGGCCGCGTTAGCCAGCCTTCCTGTTCTTGCGCACGCCAAAGCAGTGGAATAATAGCACTTGCCTGACGGCCTTCTGGATATTTTGTAATCTGGGCATTTGCCCACGCAAGGTTATCGGGCGTAAAGGCAAAACTAGTAGGTTGGTCTAGATGGAGGCGTCTAAGCATTGGCACAAATTCCTGAGGTCAATCGAAAGCCGTTGGCAGTGGGTTCACTTTCACCAGCGAGCGTGAGGTATTGGGTTACAGTCACAAGCTTATCACGATCAAAGCCAGTTTGGGTCGCAATAGGGACAGTTTCGGCGGTTGTTTCAATTACGCATCCTGCTTGGGTGACTGCTAATTTAAAAAGGGCAACGTCTATTTCACTTATACCATCAGGTAATGTTTGCCCACTCATGCCGTCACAGCCAAAAAGGAGACCTGCAATCGAGATGATGACTGCATATTTCACTTACAAGCAACATTACTAAACGAGATTGTTGCGTCTGCTTCAAACCCAATAAGATCGCCAAAATACATTGTGGTTTTGGCGACTAAGGTGTCTTTTTCACTTAAATTTAGCACAGCCGAAGAAGTGTCGCCACATACCTGCTCTGCAGTGTATGTTGAAACTTCAATCCCTTTGACCATGGGGACCACATTAAAAATATCAGCGCTGTGCGTTAATGTAGGCATGGCGAAAAGTGCAATGCTCATCAGGATAAACCCATACCAATCGCTGCGCTATTAAAGGGAGAAAATAAAACCATTTTTAGTATCTGCATACTAAAACCAGCTAGTACTGACATCAGAATTACAACCACAGTGATCAACGGTCAATTTCCCCAAACACAACGTCGAGCGAGCCAATTATCGCTGCCACGTCAGCGAGTTGGTGCTTTGTTGCCATGAAATCCATCGCCTGCAAATGGAGGAAACCAGGGGCACGAATTTTGGCTCTATAGGGTTTGTTTGATCCGTCCGCCACCAGGAAAACACCAAATTCGCCCTTCGGTGCTTCAACGCAGGCATAGGTTTCGCCAGCAGGAACGTGGAAGCCTTCAGTGTATAATTTAAAGTGGTGGATCAACGCTTCCATGGAAGTCTTCATTTCACCGCGAGTTGGTGGGGTCAGTTTGCCACGAGCCATAACAGGGCCCTGCCCTTCAGGTTCGCGAAGCTTAACAATTGCTTGGAGGATAATCGACACAGATTGACGCATTTCTTCCATACGACATAAGTAACGATCATAACAGTCGCCGTTCTTACCAATTGGAACCTGAAATTCAAACTCATCATAACACTCATAGGGCTGCGCGCGACGCAAATCCCACGCTAGCCCAGAACCACGCGCCATGACGCCCGAAAACCCCCAATCAAGAATATCTTGTTCATTGACTATGCCAATGTCAACATTGCGCTGTTTAAAGATCCGGTTTTCAGTCAATAAACCGTCCACGTCGACCATAAATTTGGTCATGAATTGGTCTGCCCAGCTCTCGATATCCTCAATCAGACCCGCGGGAAGGTCTTGGTGAACACCCCCAGGACGGAAATAGGCAGCATGCAAGCGAGCACCACAAGCGCGTTCACTAAATACCATTAGCTGTTCACGTTCCTCAAAGCCCCAAACGGGAGGAGTCAACGCGCCGACGTCCATCGCCTGTGTGGTTACATTGAGAAGGTGAGACAGAATACGTCCAATCTCACAGAATAATACGCGTATAAGGGACGCACGGCGTGGGACTACAGTGCCCGTTAGCTTTTCTATAGCCAGACACCAGGCATGTTCCTGATTCATCGGTGATACGTAATCCAGACGATCAAAATACGGCAAATTTTGCAAATAAGTACGGGATTCCATCAACTTTTCGGTCCCACGATGCAGCAAACCAATATGAGGATCGCAGCGTTCTACTATCTCACCATCAAGTTCCAGAACTAGGCGCAAAACCCCATGCGCTGCGGGGTGCTGTGGACCAAAGTTAATATTAAAATTACGAATCTGCTGTTCACTGGTTGCAGCATCGGTGGAACCGTCATCGTAGGTGTTTGTGCGAATGTCGCCGTCCATCATTTTAACATGCTCCAGAATTAAATTGGTGGGTTGAAAAGACAGCTAATGATCTGAACATATGCCGAAGATTAGTGAAGCATAGGTTGCGTGAGATTGAAAATCTGCGTTCTTTTGAGAACAGTAAAGCCATCATTTCGCGCTTTCTTTCTTGGCTTTATCATCACCTGGAAGAATATATTGGGCACCTTCCCATGGAGACATAAAATCAAACTGACGATATTCCTGAACCAAAGAGACCGGTTCGTAAACGACCCTCTTTTGAACTTCGTCATAGCGGACTTCTGTGTAGCCCGTTGTTGGAAAGTCTTTGCGCAGGGGGTAACCACGAAAACCATAATCGGTGAGAATTCGGCGCAGGTCTGGATGGCCTTTAAAGATGATGCCAAACATGTCGAATACTTCTCGTTCAAACCAGTTTGCCGAGGGATGAACTTCAGTGATCGACGCTACCATTTCATCTTCTCGGACCTTAACACGCAGACGGATACGATGGTTTTGGTACATGCTCAAGAAATGGTAAACCACATCAAAGCGTTTTTCTCTGCCCGGGTAATCTACAGCCGTGATATCAACTAAAGACGAAAACGTGCAAGCGCTATCAATCTTGAGAAATTCAATAAAACCGGATATATTAGCAGGGGCTACATTGACTGTTAACTCTCCATCAATAACTTCCCACGAAAGCACACAATCGGGACGTCTCATTTCGATGTGCTGACCAAGCTCGTTTAGATCATCAGATAGTGTTTTAGAGATGGCATCAGACATATCGATTACCTTACAATTGTTCCAGTGCGGCGCATTTTGCGTTGCAGCTGCAGTATACCGTACAGCAACGCCTCAGCCGTAGGTGGGCAACCGGGGACGTAAATATCCACGGGTACTATTCGATCGCAACCACGCACTACAGAATAGGAATAGTGGTAATATCCGCCGCCGTTAGCACAACTGCCCATTGAAATTACGTAACGTGGTTCAGGCATTTGGTCGTAAACTTTACGCAATGCAGGCGCCATCTTGTTCGTCAGTGTCCCTGCTACAATCATTACGTCAGACTGGCGTGGGGACGCACGCGGTGCTATTCCAAAACGTTCAGCATCGTAACGTGGCATAGACGTATGCATCATCTCGACGGCGCAACAAGCCAAGCCAAAAGTCATCCAGTGCAACGACCCTGTACGGGCCCAGTTTATCAGATCAGCAGACGAGGTTACAAGAAAACCCTTGTCCGTCAGTTCCGTATTTAGTTCTTGGGCTGCAACATCACGATCGAATCCAACGGTATTTTCGCCAACAGCTACTCCCATTCGAGTGCTCCCTTTTTCCATTCGTATGCAAAACCAACAGTAAGTACTGCCAAAAATACCATCATAGACCAGAAACCAATCATTGAAATCTCTCCAAATGCCACGGCCCATGGAAACAAAAACGCAATTTCTAGGTCAAAAATTATGAAAAGTATCGATACAAGGTAGAAGCGCACGTCAAATTTCATCCGAGCGTCGTCAAACGCATTGAAACCACATTCGTATGCTGACACTTTTTCAGGGTCGGGGTTACGCACGGCCAAAATGACCGCAGCAAGAATCAAAACTCCACCAAGCACGATGGCCAACCCCAGAAAAATAATGATCGGCAGGTATTCTCTGAGCATCTCGTCCACTTGCGGTCACTCCAATTTGGCGGGCGCACTTTGGTGTACCCTGTTTGGATAAGTGCTTATCGCCGACCAGTTGGGGGGTCAACGGGCACAACGCCGCTATATGAGGGCGAATTGCCGCTGATGGCGAATTATAAGGTAAGGCAATGCCCATGCTACCAACAACTCTAGCCTCAAGTTGGATTGGAATTAACAACTGACCACATGACACCAAACCCGGAGCCTAATCTGCGAGACGCAACTATAAATCTGAGTCAAAAATTCCGCAACACCAACTAAACCACGAGCGTTTTAATATACCATAATCCGGTACGTGATTTACCTAGGACTGACTGTAAGCAGGCTTGCAATCATGAGTTGTCGTCTGCATCCACGACAGAGTATTTACGATATCTGTGACGGTAAATCAGGTTTGGACGGTCCGAGTCGACAAGATAAAACAAGATGCCAACGTTCATGAGGGTTTCAAACAAAGTAATAAGATTACCGTTCCCACCCAATCCACGCACCAAAGCAAAAACCGTCAATGCTGCTGAAATAGCAGCCAGAATCACAGCCCAAGGCGCGCGAATTGCCAACCCAAAACCAACAAAAAGTGGCCAGATAGAATTAAGAATCGCAATTGTCAGGCCCGCATTATAGTTAAGAGATAGGTAGAATTTTAGCACTGCTGTGGCGATAAAATAGACCACAATCGCCCACAACCAAAACCCAAGTGCGCCCTTAGAATGTGCGCGAGCCTGCTCAGGCGTAACGAAAACCCATGGAATTCCTGAATAAAAATCACCGCGTTTCTTCTTTTCAGTCATTGATTGGCCTTTAATCTTGGGTCAAAATTACGTGTGGATTTCAATGAGACCTGTGTTTTCAATTAGCACATTCAAGGCACCGCTTAGTGAGACTGTCTGGACCACGCAGCTATCGCACAGTCAATGATCCAGCTATCCTAAAATCAGACAGTATAGTGAAGCCAATTCGACTTTCCTCTAAATTGATCGGTTGAAAAATTTCTACATTTTTTTTGGGGATTATATCAAGTTCCTTTAAGCCAATGCATAGCATTTATCTTCTATTAGTACCCCTGAAGACTATGAATCATCAATAACGGCTTTGATCTTTGCGCGCTATTAAAAAATAAAATTTGGTCTGTTATCTCCTTTGGGCATGCATTGGTGATGATTAGTTTAATATCGCAAAACAAATGTTTTGTTAGAGACTTGACCATAAAGGGGCCACCCCACCCAACATTCGCACTAAATAAAGTGTTTTCACCATCTGCTGTCTTGACCCAAAAGACAGCACCTTCAAAGTGCGTGACGATATTTTTACCAAAGGGTTTATCTATTAAAAAAAATAATTTTAAACTGTGTCGATTTGAGCGTCAATCCAGCAATAACCAAATTGAATGCAACATGGCCGGTTGCTGCTTAGTAAATGGTATATTAATGCAAAGTTGGCGCCAGAGCTCAAATAGCCAAATTATACATCGCGCTAAACATATTAACTTATATTAGGCCCTTTTAACGCAATAATAAATTTAATTTTACGTATTATTTGCCTAATGCATATGGCCACTACTGGGAAAATATGATCGTTAATAGAGTAGATTACCCAACTTTAAATTCAGACTTTAATAACTATACTTAAATCTAATAAGTATCAGCGCTTTTGCGCAAAAATCTGTATGTATCACGGATTGCGATAATAAATCTTTTACTTATCAAAATATGCACATTGAAACTTTAACACATAAGCCTCGCAACAATTGTCAAAATTATTTCGTTTAGAGCCTTTTATAGGTGATGTCTGCACTCAAAATTTCTTTTACTTGCATGTCGAATTTAGCAAAATAGAAGATAGCCCCTTAGCAACTGGAAGAGCACTTAAGGTGGGACTTAATTGAGTATTCCTTACGTTTCTAAATCACAGCGCCGCAATTGATATCAGGGGCACTCGAAGTTAAACAGCTGTCGCGTCTGACTTCTGTGACAAACGACATTACTTTAGTTAAAATGTTATTGAACTGCTTTTTCTAAGTAATTCATAAAATTGCGCAAAAACAACGTCTGAAATTTCGTGTTAGTCAAACTGTTTGTCCAAGTTAAGAAAATTTTACCAAAAATTAAGCTTAATAAAAATAATAAAGCAAAAGGTTAGTGCAAGTATTTTTTTAACATTTAATTGTTCGTTCTTGCTTTGCTGAGCAGAGTTGTATGGATGCCCCTGCAACATCTACGGTTTGTCACAAATTTGGTTTTTCCAAACTGAGCTTACCTCAAAAGTAATTATGCGTGCTATCTGCGTGCAATCCTCATTGGAGAAAGTCAGTGGCAAGCGCATATCTATGATACCAGCCAAAATCCGGTCGCTTTTAAGCATTTTATCTGACGGGGCATAGCGCCAACTGTCATAGCGAGATGTGAAACCAACAGGTTCCTCCCCTCCAAACCATTTTAATTCAACGCCCCGGAGGCGGCACCGCGCGATTACGTCTTGCACGGCGGCAGGGGGCCAATCGAGAAGTAAAAACTGAAATGAAGATGCAACAAAGCCTTCGTTTGCGGGTCTGACTGTCAATTGCAAACCAGCGGTATCGCACAGGCCGGCTTCCATCGACCGGTACAATGCATTCCAACGGGAGCATTGGGTTTGTAGATCAGCCAGTTGCGGGCGCAAAATTGCTGCCCTTAAATTGTCCATCCGGCCTGAAATATTGGGGGTCTCGTATTTGATCTGCGCAAATATTTCGGGCGGTGGTGCGGCGCGGTGGCGTTCAAATAACATGTAACTACCCGACAACATGATAGCTCGAGCCATACCATCCGCATCATCACTAATCAGTAAACCACCCTCGCCAGAATTGACGTGTTTGTAGGTTTGTGTTGAGTAGCATCCAAATCGACCCCAACGCCCGGACGGAGTACCTTTCCAATGGGCTCCCATGGTATGAGCACAATCTTCAATTACTGTAACTTTGGCCGCATTACACAACGCCATCAACGCTTCCATGTCACAAATATGGCCACGCATGTGCGACAACAGAAGAACAGATGCTTGAGAAAATTTTGACACCAAGTCATCAAAATCAATGACCAGATCTTGCGTGACGCCCACAAAGATTGGCGTAGCCCCAACTGCGGCAATGGCTCCTGGAACAGGTGCAAGAGTAAACGCGTTAGTCAGCACTTTGTCGCCATGCCCAACCCCGCAAGCCCGCAATGCTGTTGCCATCGCATAACCCCCCGAAGCCACTGCAAGACAATATTTCGCCCCAGTAATGCTAGCAAATTCTTCTTCGAGCAACGCGGCCTCAGCGATTTCATCACTTAATGTGTTGTAACGGTGCAGCCGCCCATGGTTCAGCACGGCTAATGCTGCATCAATACCCGCTTTCGGGATAGCTTCCTGCTGGGTGAAACTACCATGGAACACGTCTGTAAAAATTTCATTCATAGAGACTATGTGAGACTGTGATGCCGCTCCGTCAATGGCGATTACGCCGCACCCATTAACCGATGCACGATTGCAGGCAGGTCTTCATAGCGCTCAAGCAGCGCTTCGGGCTTCAAAGCAGCCATTTCTTCACCTGATGGACCGAACGTCACAAGGATCGATGGCACGCCAGCTGCTTTGGCGGTGTTGCGATCAGTCGCCGTGTCGCCCACCAAACAGGTGCGCGCTGGAGATCCGCCCGCACGAATCGCTGCTTGAAACAAATGCTCAGGATCAGGCTTTTTGACTGCTAGCGTATCTGCGCCCACAAGTGATGCAAACGCATCCCGCACACCAAGTCGCCTCATTAATTCATCGGCAAGACCTTCGGGTTTATTAGTAGCAACTCCAACGCCGTACCCGCGCGACTTTAAGATCTCAATTGCCTCCATCGCACCCGGGTACATTACAGTATGGCGAGCAATGTCTTTGGCATAAGCCTC
The DNA here is from genome assembly GCA_047635635.1 of Octadecabacter sp. Taxonomy (GTDB): domain Bacteria; phylum Pseudomonadota; class Alphaproteobacteria; order Rhodobacterales; family Rhodobacteraceae; genus Octadecabacter. The sequence goes on from JBLILC010000004.1 coordinate 43,401, forward strand.
TAGCAATACCTGATATTGGTCATCGAAATCTTTCTCATTGAATCCGTCAACGCGGCTGAACCCAAGCGACAGCATCGCCCGCCCACCTCGCAATGCCGTGCCCGCATCTAGTACAGGATCAAGAAGCGCACTAAAACCAAGACCCATAAAACAAACATTCGCTGCCGCAATTAGATCACCGGACGTGTCCGCCAGTGTACCGTCAAGATCAAAAATTACCGTTTTCATGATTTACCTCTAATGCCTCCTAACCTCTGTAACCCAGCGACATAGGATGTGAAGCCCCTGAGTGAGTCACGCCCTTGCGAAATCAGCCTTTGCGAGTATGTAAGGGAAAACAACACAGGTGGTCGCAATGGCAGTTGCTTTAATTATTTTAGCTGCAGGAAAAGGCACTCGGATGATGTCCGACTTGCCAAAAGTCCTGCACGAAATTGCTGGTGGATCCTTGCTGGTTCACGCAATGATGTCTGGATCCAACCTTGAACCAGAACGAACAGTCGTTGTTACAGGCCACGAAGCCAAGGCCGTTGGCGCCGCTGCATTGGCACACGACAACGAAATTATTGTTGTAATTCAGGAAAAACAGATGGGCACAGGTCACGCCGTGCTGCAAGCACGCGAGGCTTTAGCCGGTTTCAACGGCGACGTAATCGTGTTGTATGGTGATACGCCTTTTATTAAGCCCGAAACACTTGAAGCAATGCTTTTGGCAAGGGCCAATTCTGACGTCGTTGTTCTCGGATTCGAAACTGCAGAACCGGGTCGTTATGGACGGCTGATAATAGAAGGTGAAACGTTGCAAAAGATCGTTGAATTCAAAGATGCAACAGATAAAGAGCGTGCGATAAAATTATGTAATTCCGGTGTTATCTCGGCCAAAGCGGACGTGCTATTTGATCTCTTGGATGCTGTTTCAGACGATAACGTGGCCTGTGAATATTACCTTACCGACATCATTGGTATCGCTTGTTCCAGAGGTCTAACCACTAAAGTGGTGCGCTGCGACGAAACTGAGACGATTGGCATCAATTCCCGCTTGGAATTAGCTAGCGCTGAAGCAGCGTTTCAAGTTAACGCTCGCAAAAACGCAATGGCGAACGGCGTCTCTTTGCTAGCACCTAACACGGTCTATTTCAGCCACGACACTTATATCGGGTCGGATACGGTGGTGGAACCAAATGTGGTATTCGCGGTCGGTGTCACGGTTGAAAATAATGCTACAATACGTTCTTTTAGCCATCTTGAGGGCTGTCATGTATCACGTGGCAGCGTGATAGGCCCCTATGCGAGACTTCGCCCAGGAGCTGAGCTGGCAGAAAACGTTAAAATCGGCAATTTTGTGGAAATCAAGAACGCTGTGATTGAAGCTGATGTGAAAGTGAACCATCTCAGCTACATAGGCGATGCTCACGTGGGTGAGCGAACAAACATCGGCGCAGGCACGATCACCTGCAATTACGATGGCGTATCAAAACACCGCACAACGATAGGTGCCGATGTCTTTATCGGATCCAACACAATGCTGGTGGCGCCCGTGACATTGGGCGATGAAAGCATGACTGCATCAGGTACAGTTGTAACAAAAAATGTACCCGAGGGTGACATGGCAGTGGGTCGTGCACACCAAGAAAACAAATCAGGATTCGCACGACGAATGATGCAAAGGTTTAAATCTTACGCAGCTAACGCCGAAAAGGGGCCTTAAAGATGTGTGGAATTGTAGGTGTCCTCGGGCGGCACGAGGCTGCGCCAATCCTTGTCGAAGCGCTAAAGAGGTTAGAGTATCGCGGCTATGACAGTGCTGGGATCGCAACCGTGGACTTTGGCGTTCTGGACCGCCGCCGGGCAGTGGGAAAACTAGTTAATTTACAAGATCTGCTGGTTCATAAACCACTGACAGGAAAATCCGGTATCGGGCACACTCGTTGGGCCACCCATGGCGAACCTAATGTCAAAAATGCACATCCACATCTGACCAGACGTGTGGCTGTGGTTCACAATGGTATTATTGAAAATTTTCGTGAGCTGCGGGAAGATCTAGCCAGCAAAGGCATCGGTTATGAGACAGATACCGATACTGAAACGGTTGCACTTGTAACACAAAATTATCTAGATCAGGGCTTAAGCCCCCGCGACGCCGCAAATCAAACGATTGCGCACCTGAAGGGTGCATATGCGCTATGTTTTCTGTTTGAAGGCGAAGACGACCTAATGATTGCGGCGCGCAAGGGGTCACCACTGGCAATCGGGCACGGTGATGGTGAAATGTTCGTCGGGTCGGACGCGATCGCATTAGCACCAATGACCGACAAAATCACATATCTCAACGAAGGTGATTGGGCCATTGTCACACGTACATCTTTGGAAATCTTTGATAGTAAGGGCCTGACTACAAGCCGTAAAATGCGCACTGTCAAAATTGATAGCACTTCTATCGACAAAGGCGGTCACAGGCATTTCATGGCAAAAGAAATCGCTGAGCAACCGTCGGTGCTGACCAATGCATTGGGATACTACATTCAGGACAACAAGATAGTGTTGCCTGATCCGGGCTTGGATTTTGCACAGGTTGACCGACTAACAATGGTGGCCTGTGGTACCGCATTCTACGCGTGCCTTGTCGCAAAATACTGGTTCGAACAGATCGCCCGCCTACCCGTAGAGATCGATGTCGCATCTGAATTCCGTTACCGCGAACCACCAATTCCAAAAGGTACAACAGCGCTGTTTGTCAGCCAATCTGGTGAGACGGCCGATACATTGGCGGCACTGAGATACTGTGAAGGCAAAGTTGACAAGATCGTATCAGTTGTGAACGTTCCCGAAAGTTCCATTGCCCGCGAAAGCAATTTACAATTGCCAATTTTGGCAGGCACAGAGATTGGCGTAGCCTCCACAAAGGCGTTCACCTGCCAACTGACCGTACTGGCAATTTTAGCGATTAAAGCGGCACAAGATCGTGGCCAAATGAATGCAAACCAAGTGACCGAAGCATTGGAGCAGGTGAAGTCTGTACCTGGTTTGATGAGCCATGCCTTAACCCTAAGCGAACGCATGAAAGCAGTTTCGCACAAGTTGGCAGAAGCTCAAGATATCATATTTCTAGGACGAGGACCAATGTATGCTCTGGCCCACGAAGGTGCATTAAAGTTAAAAGAAATCAGCTATATACATGCTGAAGCTTATGCATCAGGTGAACTTAAGCATGGACCTATTGCACTTGTAGACAAGCACGTACCAGTCATAGTAATGGCACCACGCGACGCACTCTTTGAAAAGACGATTTCCAACATGCAAGAAGTCATGGCGCGCGGTGGCAAAGTGCTGTTAATCACTGACAAACAGGGCGCCAAAGAGGCCGGACTGGGAGTTTGGGAAACAATCTTGATGCCCGAAGTTGCCCCATTCGTGGCCCCAATCCTTTATGCAATCCCAGCCCAATTGTTGGCTTATCATACGGCGGTAGCCAAAGGCACCGATGTGGATCAACCACGCAATTTGGCCAAATCGGTGACAGTCGAATGATCCCAATTGAAGATGCACTTGCCGTTCTGCAATTACAAAGTGATGCGCAAAAAGCGGTTCAAATGAAAATCTATCATAAAACAGAACGAGTTTATTTTGGTGTCCCAAACTCCACAATCGACGATGCTGTCAAGACATGGCGGGCACAGTTGTCAGTCAATGATAGGGTGGCACTAGCGGCAGAACTTTGGGACAGCAATGTTCACGAAGCCCGCGTTGCGGCAGCCAAACTACTGGTACAAGCGCGGATCAATCCAGATGACAATGTGTGGGCATTGATCACATCTTGGGTACCACAATTTGATTCTTGGACGATTGCAGATCACGTTTGCAATGCAGGCGCGCGGCGGCTACTTATGGACCCTTCACGGCTGGACGTCATCGAAGGCTGGACAACCTCAGAACATATGTTGACCAAACGTGCGGCAATGGTAATGACTTTACCGTGGGCGAAATTAAACAACCCCAAGCCAGACGATCTGGTAGAACGGGAACGTATCTTAAGCTGGGCTGAACTATACACTGATGACCAAGCGTGGCTTATTCAAAAGTCTGTTTCATTTTGGTTGCGCGAGTTAGGTCGTCACGACGCGCAACGAGTCTGGGCATTTTTGGACGCTCATGGCGATAAAATGAAGCCGTCTCTACGCAAAGATGCAATTAGAAATTTACCGCTGCGCTAGCCATTCATACTGCAACTTCTGCGATCAATACGTGCTTAACCACAAGGATCTACTTACGTGATTAACCTGACCCCACAAGTTAACCTGTTGGCAGAACGGATTCAGCCGCTTCGCTTTGGACCTGCGCGTGTGTTGGTTGCGATTGCAGGCCCACCCGCCAGTGGAAAGACCTCATTGGCAGATGAACTTGCACGAAGGCTTAATGCGCAGAAATGTCCAACGTCCGTGGTCTCACAAGACGGGTTCCATCTGGATAATCACGTTCTCGAAGAACGTGGTCAACTTAACCGTAAGGGCGCACCGCATACGTTTGATGGCTCTGGGTTTATACATGTGGTGCGTCGCCTTAAAGAACGAGTCGACGTTGCGGTTCCTATATTCGATCGCACGCGAGATATTTCAATTGCAGGCGCACGGATCGTTCCGGCCAGTGCGGAAGTAATTATTGTTGAAGGAAATTATCTGCTTTATGATGATGCACCTTGGTTTAATCTTGTTTCACTCTGGACGCTTTCAGTACGCCTTGAAGTGCCTATGGAAGAGCTGCGCGCGCGCTTGATCCAACGCTGGTTAGCGCATGGTCTAAGCCGCACAGCCGCTACACGGCGCGCCACAGGCAATGATGTCCCAAATGCGCAAAGTGTGCTGGATAAAGCGTTGTCTGCGTCACTTATACTTGCTCCAGACGGCACGCTAACTTGAGCTAAACCTATCGCGCAGAGATTATAGGCATAAGTTGGGTGGACGATTTTCTTAGGTTCACTGTAAGAGTTTTTTCACATCCCTCGTTTTTCTTTATGAAGCATTTTAGACAGGATCGCGTAGGTTTTATTGATGTTACGCGTTGGCCGCGTTATCGAATAGCGTACATTCTGCCTGGATTAATGGTGCCAACGCTGCGAAGTAATTGAAATAGGGCGCGAGCTTATTAGCTAAAATGGATCAGCCATCCCGCCCTAATTTTTACTTTGGCGACAACCTGTAAAGTTTCCAGTGCCATTTTCCAACAACTCCAATAATTACTGGCTGTTTAATCATTGGGGTTAGAGAGACCTATAAAGGAGGCGGCATATTAAAATACAGCGTCTGCAGCGTGGCACGATTAGCGTCTATTTCTAACGTGCTAGAAGTGATGTTCATAATTGCAGCTGTGTTAGACGTTTCCGTCACGCTCAAATAATCGAGCATACAATGTGTTGGCATTTCAATAAATTACGTTGCTGTATTTATTTTAAGATTAAATTCAATTTTGGGTCCATTAAAAGTTCTGCAAGAGTGTTAATCTTCTTTGATATTGCACAAACATGGGATCGATCATTGGCTTTCATCATGGCTGGAACGTTGGAATGATAGCATTATGATATCGGCTTATTCTGCACCGTGCATGACCGATATTTTTCAAATGCCCCCGTTGCACAACACTGATGCCACCTAATCGCAAGGTCAGGGCGTTTGGCATCGGTTGGCGCATCGCTAGGTTTTGCCCTAGTTAAGCGCTGCACACTATCAGTATGCTCAACACAAAAGTGATGACCTTTACGGGCGTGATGATCGCTGGCATCATTGTCAGAAGTTCGCCTTATCAAAACTGTAACCGTTGGGACAGACAACATGACCATAAACATGGATATCAAGCCGCAGGTCGAAGGCTTCTTTGACCCTGCAACCAACACAATCAGCTATATAGTCAAAGATTCAAATTCAAACCACTGCGCGATTATCGACAGCGTAATGGACATCGATTACGCTGCCGGACGCATCACATCACAGCACGCTGATCAACTAATTGCGCGGGTTACCGAGCTCGAACTGACGTTGGACTGGATCATCGAAACCCATGTCCATGCGGACCATCTGAGCGCTGGACCCTATTTGCAGGATAAACTGGGTGGTAAAATTGGTGTCGGTGAAAAGATAATGGTGGTGCAAGAAACCTTTGGAAAAGTATTTAACGAAGGCACAGAATTCCAGCGCGATGGGTCACAATTTGATGCGTTATTCCGCGATGGCGAAACCTATACTATTGGGAGTATGAATTGCCTTGTCATGGCCACACCAGGGCATACGCCAGCTTGCATGGTACATATTATGGGCAACGCTGCTTTTATTGGGGACACGCTGTTCATGCCAGATGGTGGATCGGCCCGTGCAGACTTCCCCGGTGGTGACGCAGGTGAATTGTATGACAGCATCCAGAAGGTGTTAGCCTTACCCGACGATATGCGCTTGTACATGTGCCACGACTACGGACCAAATGGTCGTGCGATTGCGTGGGAAACCACAGTGCTGGCCCAACGGGCTGCCAATATCCATGTAGGAGGTGGCAAGTCTCGCGAAGATTTCATCAAGTTTCGCACCGATCGTGATGCGCAGTTGGCGGTACCAAAACTTATTATTCCTGCGTTGCAAGTTAACATGCGGGCGGGCCATGTACCCAAAGATAAAGATGGAAACCCAGTGTTGAAAGTGCCGGTGAATGGACTTTAGACGGACCTCTAATATTACACCTTAAACCTCCAAACAATGAGGCCATGGACAAGAAATGACGCTTCTAAGCTATAATTTCAAACTTCGAGACGTCGATCATGCCGCGATCAGTCATTTTTAACATTGGGATCACTGGTAGTGCAAGAAAAGCCAATTGCAGAAACGGTTCATCTAATGTGACGCCTAACGATCTGGCAGTGGAGCGAAGAATTTCAAGTTTCCCACGCACGTATTCGAATGGTTCAAGACTCATCAGGCCAGCCAACGGTAACGCGAGCTCAGCTAAAATTTTACCGTTTTGAGTGATGACAAAACCACCCTCAAGCGCGGTCATACGGTTGGTGGCCAGCGCCATGTCATCATAATTTGCGCCAACGCATATTATATTATGATGATCATGGCAGACGGTGGATGCAATAGCACCACTTGAAAGACCAAAACCTTTGACGAAGCCCGTGGCAATATTACCGTTAATACCGTGACGTTCTATAACAGCCATCTTAATAAGATCACGAGCGATGTTGGGAACCTTATCACCATTTTGAGAGTCAATTACCTCATACAGATGGTTGGTAATGATTTGACCCGGAATAACGCCAATAACGTCTGTTTGCGCACGATTGGATGTGGTTCGAAAATCAGCTGCCGTGACAATTGGTGCCTGCACAGAATAGCGGCCGATAGTAGGAGTGATTTTACGGGCATTAAATGCGGCCTCTGCGGCATGAATTCCACCACAGAATGTCATTTTTGCATCGCAATTTTCGAGACTGCCAAGGGCAACAATATCAGCCCGTTGACCAGGTGCGATAAGGCCGCGATCTTTGAGACCAAACGCTTCAGCCGCTGACAGTGACGCAGCACGGTAGGCAACAATAGGCGAAACGCCGCGATTAATCGCTGTGCGGATCATGTAATCAAGATGGCCGTATTCCCCGATATCGAGAGGATTTCGATCATCAGTGCAAAAGCACATGTAGCTTGCAGTTCGTTCGTCCAGAAGCGGCAACAACGCGTCGAGATCCTTGGACACCGACCCTTCGCGGATCAACACCCGCATGCCTTTCTGCAGCTTTTCACGGGCTTCAACGGCGGTGGTGGCTTCGTGTTCAGTGCGGATGCCGGCCGCGATGTAAGCGTTTAAATCTTTACCAGACAGCATTGGTGCGTGTCCATCAATATGACTGCCTTTGAACGCCTCAAGTTTAGCCATGATGTTAGCTTCTTGGTGAATCACGCCAGGATAGTTCATAACTTCAGCCAAACCGATTACTGCCACGTGTTCGCGCAGAGCAGTCAAGTCCGTCGCCTCAATAAGCGCACCATTGGTTTCCATGTCAGTTGAGGGCACACACGAGCTGAGATTAACGCGAATATCTAGCACAGTTTCAAGAGCCGCATCGAGAAAGTACTGAATGCCTTTAACGCCCAAAACATTTGCAATTTCATGCGGATCACAGATCGCAGTTGTCACACCAAGGGGGGTTACGAGGCGATCAAATTCAAATGGCGTTATAAGACTGCTTTCAATATGAAGATGCGTATCGATAAACCCTGGCACAAGCGTGAGGCCAGTGACATCAACAACCTGTTTGCCATCATAATCAGCACAGGTACCAACGATAGTATCGCCGCAAATTGCCACGTCGCCATCAAGCATCGCACCAGTGATGACATCGAACACCTGACCACCACGTAGGACCAAATCTGCCGGAGCATCACCACGCCCTTGTGCTATTCGTTCTGTAAGTTTGGCCATTTAAAGTCCTCTTATTTGGGATAACCAGACAGGAATTCTACGGCAGCGTCTAGCTTAGGCTTTGGCTTAAAACAAATTTGATTAATTAATCCTGTTCTGACTGCTTGATTTAAAGTCTCAACTTTACTTTACACCAAGACATCCATTCGTAGATTTATCTAACAATCAAATTGATCCTAGGTATTAAGGATCATGGGTCTAAGCTTTCTTAGAGTGACTTGGATGCGCTCTAATTTGCAGGCAATAAAACCAAAAGGTAGCCATCACGTTCTAAGATGTCGTATTTGCACCGATAAATGTCCGTTCCCAAAAAGACGACAGAGGCCTGATCGACCATCATATATCAAAGAGGATAAATCAAATGCGCTATTCTGGCTTTCAGGTCATTAAACAAGCCCTGAACGGTCACAAGGGCTGGAAACCTGCGTGGCGAGACCCTGAACCGCAGCCACACTATGACATTATCATTATCGGTGGTGGTGGGCACGGCCTTGCGACAGCCCATTATCTAGCAAAAGAATTTGGCGGCAAGCGCATCGCAGTACTTGAAAAAGGTTGGATTGGTAATGGTAATGTCGGGCGCAACACGACCATCATCCGGTCCAACTATTTACTAGATGAAAACCAACCATTTTATGAGTTCTCACTAAAGCTATGGGAAGGGTTAGAGCAGGATCTAAATTACAATGCGATGATTTCTCAACGTGGCATTTTGAACTTGATCCATACTGATGCGCAGCGCGATGCCTTCATCAGGCGTGGCAATGCGATGATACTCAACGGTGCGGACGCCGAAATGCTGACCACCGCGCAGGTCAAGAAACGCTATCCCTACCTGAACACCGAAGACGCACGGTTCCCGATAAAGGGTGGTTTAGCCCAGCATCGCGGCGGCACGGTACGCCATGACGCAGTAGCTTGGGGTTATGCGCGTGGGGCCGACAGCCGCGGCGTAGATATTATCCAGAACTGCGAAGTAACAGGTTTCAAAATTAATAACGGTAAGGTTTTAGGTGTGGAAACATCACGCGGGTTCATTGGAGCTGGCAAGGTCGGCTGTGCAGTTGCAGGCTCATCTTCACGATTAATGGCAAAGGCTAATATGCGCCTGCCGATGGAAAGCCATGTGTTGCAGGCCTTCGTCTCTGAAGGCCTGAAACCGGTGTTGCCAGGCGTTGTTACATTTGGCGCAGGGCATTTTTATTGCAGCCAATCAGACAAGGGCGGGCTGGTATTTGGCGGTGATCTGGACGGCTATAATTCCTATGCCCAGCGCGGTAACCTGCCTGTGGTTGAGGACGTTTGCGAAGGCGGAATGGCAATCTTTCCTGCTTTCGGGCGTGCTAGGCTTTTACGGATGTGGGGTGGTGTTATGGACATGTCGATGGATGGCTCACCGACTATCGACAAAACTCATATTGATGGGCTCTATTTTAATGGGGGGTGGTGTTACGGCGGCTTCAAGGCCACCCCAGCGAGCGGATTTTGCTTTGCACACTTGTTAGCGAAAGACACGCCCCACCCGTTAGCAACGGAATATAGATTTGATAGGTTCGAAAAAGGCCGGATGATCGACGAAAAAGGGGTGGGTAATCAGCCCAATTTGCACTGATGATATTAAACCACCCTCTACTTGGCCAACGCGACAGTTCAGAATTCACCTACTTGGGTGACGCAAAACTTATCGAGCGCCCTGATCCGGACAGCGAAAACGCCATTGATGATTTTTACAAATATGCATACCTGCGCAATAATCCAGCAGGCTGGCACAAAGAATTGTGGTTTCACGAAGCCGGCGATCATAGCTGGCTTGTCGTAACCCGAAACACGCTTACCCATGAAATTTTTAAAGTTGAAATGGCACGCGATGTGGCCCGCAAAAAGGGGCGCCAAAAATGATCCAAAAAAACAGATTAGATGGTGGACAGATCGATACGGCCACATCACTAAAATTCAAATTTGATGGCAAATGCTATACGGGGCATAAAGGCGACACTTTGGCGTCAGCCCTGCTTGCAAATGGTGTACGATTGATGGGGCGGTCATTCAAATATCACCGCCCTCGAGGGGTCCTATCTGCTGGGTCAGAAGAACCCAATGCTTTAGTGCAATTACGCAGCGGCGCCCGCCAAGAACCCAACACACGCGCGACGACGACGGAATTGTTTGACGGGCTAGTTGCCAAAAGCCAGAATCGCTTTGGTTCACTGCGTTTTGACGCAATGGCTATTAATGATCGGTTTAGTAATTTTTTAACTGCGGGGTTTTATTATAAAACTTTCATGTGGCCAAAAGCATTCTGGGAAAAAGTCTATGAGCCGATTATTCGCAAGGCTGCGGGCCTTGGATCATTGTCTTTGCTCGATGACCCCGACGTTTATGACAAAGGGTTCTTGCACTGCAATTTATTGATAATAGGCGCAGGACCTGCGGGACTGATGGCAGCACTGACTGCTGGTCGATCAGGTGCCAATGTAATTCTTGCAGATGAGGACTTTACCTTTGGTGGACGGCTTAATTCCGAAACGTTTAGAATTGGAGATGATCTAGGTGCGGTTTGGGCCGCAAAAGCCGTCGCAGAACTATCAAGCTTGCCAAACGTCCGGCTGATGGTACGAACGACGATCATTGGCGCTTTTGATCATGGGATTTACGGCGCCATTGAACGTGTTAGCGATCATCTAGCCATTCCCGACGCAGGTAAACCGCGTCAGATAATGTGGCGCATTTATACCCAACGCACGGTACTAACAGCGGGTGCGATTGAGCGGCCTATTGCGTTTGAAAACAACGACCGCCCCGGCATTATGTTAGGGTCTGCAATCCGAACCTATGCAAACCGCTTTGCCGTCGCTGCCGACAAAAGCGTGGCGATTTTTACCAACAATGATGACGGCCACCGCACAGCTGCTGATCTGCACGCAAAGGGCTTGAAGATTAGGGCTGTTGTGGATGTCCGTGCAGATGCACCACCAAGTATAGATTTCGAGGTTCTGCATGGACAAGTTGTTGATACTAGAGGTAGAATTGGTCTAACTTTTGCGGACGTAAAACTTTCAGATGGAACAATCCGCACCCTTAACATTGGCGCGCTTGGCATGTCAGGAGGGTGGAATCCTAACGTCCACATGACCTGCCATCAAAACGGTCGCCCGACATGGAACGAGAATCTGGCCGCGTTTGTTCCCGGTAGCATCCTACCCAACGGTATGATTGTCGCCGGGGCGGCCAATGGCAATATGTCTACTGCAGGTGCACTGTATGGCGGCGCGCATGCGGCTTGCACGGTTTTGGGACTAAAAGAAAACATGCCCAAACTGCCCGCTGCCGAAGATGCCCCCGTAAAGCTGACACCATTTTGGTATGTCGAAGGCTGCAGCCGTGCGTGGCTGGATCAGCAAAACGACGTGACCGTGAAAGATGTCAAACTTAGCCACCAAGAGGGTTTTCGGTCTGTAGAACACCTGAAACGTTACACAACGCTGGGCATGGGTACCGATCAGGGCAAGACGTCTAACATGGGCGGTCTCGCGATCATGGCGGAACTGGCGGGTAAGACGATCCCAGAAGTAGGCACAACGATTTTCCGCCCCCCCTACACACCCACCGCAATTGGTGCGCTGGCTGGCAGGCATCGTGGGCAGAATTTTCATCCTAAACGCCTGACGCCAAGTCATAAATGGGCCACCGAACAGAATGCGGTTTTTGTTGAGGTCGGCAACTGGATGCGGGCACAGTGGTTCCCGAAAGATGGTGAAACCCATTGGCGTGAAAGTGTTGATCGCGAGGTTCTTGCGACACGCAGTTCTGTTGGCGTGTGTGATGTGACAACATTAGGCAAGATTGACGTACAAGGCGTGGACGCTGCTAATTTTCTGAATAAAATTTATTGCAATAGCTTCGCAAAACTTGCTGTAGGAAAGACCCGTTACGGTTTAATGCTGCGAGAGGACGGAATTGCGCTGGACGATGGCACAGCGGGAAGGTTAGCCAACGACCATTTTATAGTAACGACGACAACCGCCAATGCCCTGCCAGTCTACCGACATATGGAATTCGTACGCCAATGCCTGTTTCCCGATATGGATGTTCAGCTAATTTCAACAACTGAGGCGTGGGCGCAGTACGCTGTTGCAGGGCCAAACAGCCGTCACCTAATAGAAAAAATTGTAGATCAGGATGTGAGTAACGACGCCTTCCCATTCATGGCTTGCGCTAATATCACCATCTGCAACGGTCTGCGCGCGCGCCTTTTTCGCATATCGTTCAGCGGTGAATTGGCGTTCGAAATCTCAGTACCAACGGCTTATGGCGATGCGCTTATGCGAAAAATTATGGAGGCTGGTGAAGAATTCGAAGTAACCCCCTATGGCACCGAAGCGCTTGGCGTAATGCGAGTGGAAAAGGGTCATGCGACCGGCAATGAATTGAACGGCACAACTAGCGCACTAAACCTTGGCATGGGGCGCATGGTGTCGGAAACAAAAGACAGCATAGGATCGATCATGTCGCGCCGCGACGGAATGAACACAGCCGATGCTTTAATTCAAGTGGGAGTTAAACCATTGGATTTAGATGATGCTGTGCCTGCAGGTTCCCACCTAATGAATGCCGACGGACCTGTCGATGCGGCCCACGATCAGGGTTATGTCACGTCTGCTTGTTATTCACCCAACCTCGGCCATGCCATTGGCCTGGCGTTCATCAAAGACGGATTTAACCGGATAGGCGAAAAGATGCGTCTTGTAAGTCCGCTGACGGGGGTCAACGTTGCGGTGGAAATTGTCAGCCCGCACTTTATTGATCCACAGGGAGTTCGGCTTCGTGCATAATCTTCAAACCATCACCGCCCTTGGCGGAAATACCCCACGTATCGATGTGTTCGACCACATTACAATCACAGAAAATGACAGCGTCGCTTTGGCGTCTATCACGTCACGGATGGGCCGCGAGGCTGCGTGCCATAAAGTATTGCAAAAACTTCTCGGTAAAGTGCCTGGAATTGGACGTGTAGTGCTGCACGATACCGAAGCGGGGTTTTACATGGGCCTAGATCAGTGGATGCTTGCTGCCCCCCGCATAAGCCACGAATTAATTGCGGATCAGCTAAAAAACTTATTTGGCGACAACGCATCAGTGACCGAACAATCAGGTGCTTGGGTCTGTTTTGACATCGCTGGCCATGCAATGCCTGACATATGTGAAAGACTATGTGCTGTCCCCATACGGCAAATGGTTGCGGGTGATGTGCAGCGGACAATGATACATCAGTTGGGATGTTTCGTAATCCGTCGCACGGCAGACGATCAGCTCCGTATTCTTGGCCCTCGTGCTTCAGCTGGGACGTTGCATCACGCGTTGATGACAGCTGCTGCTTCAACTGCTTGACTACAAAAATATACTTAAACTATTAGCACCCGCGACAAAAGCTTCAGACATACTTCTTACCCAGAGATATTTGACCGTATCAGTCTTCAATCGGTAGATGACCAACTTTCACCAAAATTAAAGCACCTTTGGGGCCTGTGTACGGTGTGTGTTTGGACTGGTGCGGGCTGCGTATCCATGTACCAACAGGGTATTCGCCCAGTTCATCACTAAAAGTACCCTCAAGAACAAAAACCTCCTCTCCACCCCAATGGGCGTGTGTATTGAATTGGGTGTAGGGTGCCCAGCGAACCAATGCCACGCTTTCGGTGCCATGGGCATGCAAAGGTAGGATACTTAGCCCAGTGACAATTCCAGGGAAAAACGTAGCATTTGCAGTATCGATTACCACTGGGGCCAAATCGTCAGGCTGAAACTGATGCAGTTTGACCAGAATCGTACAGCCACCTTTACCTACGAACGGTGAATGCAGTGTTCCAATCGGGTTTCGCACATAGCTGCCAATAGGATAGCTACCATGTTCGTCATTAAACGTGCCTTCAAGGACAATGAATTCTTCGCCACCATCATGGGAATGTTGCGAAAAATAAGAATTTGGTGCGTATCGGACGATCGTTGTAGCGCGCGCAACTTCATCGCCGACGCGGTCCAGCATCATACGATCGACACCAGGCATGGGAGAAGCACGCCAGTTTTCATCACCGGGACGAACCACTTCACGCGTTGAAAATTCTGATCTAAGTTGCATGAAATTCCTCTATATTTCCTAATTAATTCTAATCTTGCATCGGGCGCAGCACCAGACAAAGGTTGAATATGGGGAACGTTCACGCGACATTGTGAACGAAGAGACTTGCCATTAATGAAAGTGATCGAATCGGAATGTCTGACATTACGAAAGCCTACGTTGGGGCCCTGATCTACGATGGTCAAACCCTACATTCAAATCATGCGCTTATGGCAAAATCAGATGGTTGTTTTAAGATCGTTCCGTTTGAAGCGGTGCAGCATGGCTGCCCTACTGAAGTTCTGGACGGCGGTTTGATCACTTCTGGATTTGTAGATTTACAGGTCAACGGTGGAGGCGGTGTGATGTTTAATGACGACCAATCGGTCGCCGCGTTGCGTAAAATTGCTAACGCCCAAGCGACAACCGGAACAACGGCCATCTTACCAACCTTGATTACCGATACTCCTGCCCGAACCCGCGCTGCCATCGATGCAGTTGAGCAGGCCATCTCTGAAGGAGTCAGTGGCATCGCAGGCATTCACCTTGAAGGTCCACACGTATCCGTTGCTCGCAAAGGCGCTCATGATCTAAACTTAATACGACCAATGACAGACGAAGACCTATCCTTACTGCTAATTGCGGCGGACCGGTTAGCGAACATAATGGTCACAGTTGCGCCAGAGAATACATCGTTAAAGCAAATCAAGTCACTATCAGACGCGGGGATCGTGGTGTCACTGGGGCATACAAACGCAGATATGAGCGCTTGTCACTCGGCGTTTGACGCCGGTGCAACCTGTGTTACTCATTTATTTAACGCGATGAGCCCACTAACAAGTCGCGAACCTGGATTAGTCGGCGCAACCCTGTCACGCGGTGACGTTTATGCAGGCCTGATCGCGGACGCCATTCACGTCCACCCATCGACCATCAAAGTAGCCTTAGCGGCAAAACCGCAATCAGACCGGATATTTTTGGTGACGGATGCGATGGCAACAGCGGGGTCATTGATAACTCAATTCACTCTCAATGGTCGCGATGTGTTTCGCAAAGACAATCGCCTGACACTTGCTAACGGTACATTAGCAGGCGCGGATTTGGCGATGCCACGTGCAGTGTCTGTGATGATTAATTTGGCGGGTGACAACATTAGTTCAGCGTTAGCGCGCGCGACCTCAACTCCGGCGAACTTACTTCGCCAACCTGGTGATTTAGGACGCATTGGTGGCGCATGTCGAAATGTTATGTATTTTGCTGATGATATGAATATCCCAACTGTATTGCATTAGTAAAACATCACACAACACCAACTTAACAACAAAGGAAAGAAAATGGATCTGTTGCAGCACTACGTTAATGGGGCGTGGGTCGCGCCGCTAAGCGATCAAACTTTTCCAGTCGAAAACCCTGCCACAGAAACGCAAATAGGATCAATTATTCTGGGCAATCAGGCCGACGTTGATCGTGCTGTGGCTGCTGCCAAGATGGCATTCACAACTTTTTCGCGTACCTCTAAGACTGAACGTCTTATCCTGCTCAAGCAGTTGCTAATAGAAACTGAGCGTCGTGCAGAAGACCTAGCACTGGCGATATCGACTGAAATGGGCGCACCAATTACCATGGCACGCAATGCACAGGCAGACGCTGCCATCGGCCACCTGGAAGGCTTTATTGCAGCACTTGAGGCACAAGACGACCGTCAGATATTGCCAAACGGAGACGTGCAATTACACGAACCCATAGGTGTGTGTGGGCTCATCACACCCTGGAATTGGCCAATAAACCAGATCGCACTTAAGGTCATTCCAGTCTTGGCAACAGGCTGCACTTGCATATTGAAACCATCAGAACACACACCGATGTCTGCTGCAATCTACGCGGAAATTATTCATTCAGCAGGCTATCCCACAGGCGTTTTTAACCTTGTGCACGGCGATGGTGTAACGGTGGGAAGCGCGCTATCGCGCCACCCCGATGTGCAGATGATGTCATTCACTGGATCAACCCGCGCAGGCACTGCGGTTACTAAAGATGCCGCAGATACGGTGAAACGCGTCACGCTGGAACTTGGCGGAAAATCCCCCAATATCGTGTTTGCCGATTGTGATCTGGAAGACCGCGTCACAGCATCAGTTCTAGAATGCATGTACAATACGGGTCAATCGTGTGACGCGCCGACTCGACTTTTAGTGCAACGATCTTGCTATGAAAAAGCCCTACAAATCGCTAAAAACGCAGCGGATGGTCAGGCTGTAGGCAACCCGACACAGGCTGGTAACCACATCGGCCCATTGTTTGATCGCATTCAATTTGATCGCGTTCAAATAATGATTAAGACTGGCATCAGCGAGGGAGCAACATTGCTGTGCGGTGGACTGGGTAAGCCTGTCGGGTTTGAAACCGGTTGGTTTGTTAAACCGACGATCTTTACCGACGTAAAAAACGACATGGCCATCGCACAGCAAGAAATTTTTGGCCCTGTACTAGTTATTATACCGTTTGATAATGAAGACGAAGCTATCAAAATCGCCAACGATACCCCGTATGGGCTAGCTGCATATCTGCAAACTGGCGACCCTGCCCGTGCTGAACGTGTAGCGTCACGATTATTCGCTGGGGCTGTTCATATCAACGGTGGAGGGTTTAATTATGGATCACCGTTTGGTGGATACAAACAATCTGGCAACGGGCGCGAGGGCGGTGCACTGGGTTTAAAAGACTACCAAGAGGTCAAGACCCTACATTTTGGTTAATATTTTAGTCGGGCGCAATTTAACTCGCCCGACGATCAAGACACAGCCTAAAACTCAATCACGGCGCGAATAGATTTGCCTTCGTGCATCAAATCAAACCCATAATTAATATCTTCAAGCTTGAGTTTGTGTGTGATCATAGGATCGATCTCAATCTTGCCATCCATGTACCAATCAACAATTTTTGGTACATCCGTGCGCCCAGACGCACCACCAAACGCCGTGCCACGCCAGCTACGCCCTGTCACCAGTTGGAACGGGCGCGTCGAAATTTCTGCCCCTGCAGGTGCAACACCAATTATGATGCTTTCACCCCAGCCTTTGTGCGCAGCTTCAAGTGCGGTGCGCATAACGTTAACGTTGCCAGTGGCGTCGAATGTGTAATCAGCCCCACCGTTGGTGAGTTCGACCAAGTGCGCAACCAAATCACCATCAATTTTAGACGGATTGACAAAATCGGTCATGCCGAAATGCTTCGCCATATCGGTTTTTCCATCGTTCAAATCAACGCCAACAATCTGGTCCGCACCCGCCAACCGCAGGCCTTGGATCACATTGAGACCAATCCCGCCGAGGCCGAAAACGATCGCAGTAGATCCAATTTCAACCTTGGCCGTGTTGATAACCGCGCCAATGCCGGTCGTCACACCGCAGCCGATGTAACAGATCTTGTCAAAAGGGGCATCTTTGCGCACTTTCGCAAGTGCGATTTCAGGCACAACCGTGTGGTTCGCAAAGGTTGAGCAACCCATGTAGTGAAAGATTGGAGTCCCGTCGAGCATGGAAAACCGCGTAGATCCGTCAGGCATCAACCCTGCACCCTGTGTGCTGCGAATTTTCTGGCACAGGTTAGTTTTTGGATTCAGGCAATAGTCACACTCACGGCATTCAGGAGTATAAAGTGGAATCACGTGATCGCCAACTTCTAGACTGGTGACGCCCTCTCCAATTTCAATGACAATACCAGCCCCCTCGTGGCCAAGAATGGCTGGAAAGATGCCTTCTGGATCATCTCCAGAACGGGTGAATTCGTCTGTGTGGCACAAGCCCGTAGCTTTAATTTCAACAAGAACCTCACCTGCACGGGGACCTTCAAGGTTCACTTCCATGATCTCAAGTGGTTTTCCGGCGGCAACGGCGACAGCGGCTTTGGTGCGCATTTGATAACTCCCAAGAAATATTTGGTTTTGATGAATAGTTGCTCCCTTTTAGACGGCAATCTCATCAAATGAAAAGAGATCGTCAACAATCATCTATCAGGCCTATACTGAAAAATGCTATTAACAGACTTTGTTGCGTAGATTGGCTTAAGGTAAGCTTAATCCTTAGCTATGACGAAATTTAACTTCAGCCACTGTTATGGGCATGCCAAGTATTGTGAAATCGTCAAGAATGGGAACACGAATTTGGATTTCCGCAGGTTACCAATCAAGGTCACACAATGAGAGGCGTTGGCCAAATGATTTCACACAATGCATATTTATTTCAAAAAGGGTTTCGTGATGATAACTGCCACTTGCAGCCAAAATGCACAATTGAGATTATCTAGGTCGGATGCGCTAAATTTCGCACCCCGACTGCGGATATATTAGGTAATCGTAGATTTGCGTTTTTCCCAGTGAATTGACAGTCTGGGCATTACGAGCTGCGGCTGTGTCCTACTTTTTGTGCAAGTCATAAGCTCCATCTTCAGTGATGCCGTCAGTTTCTTGGCCCGGCAAAATCTGATAAAATTATTCTGATCGAAACTTTATTTTCAACAGTTTATTTTAGAAATGCCTGCCAGTAATGGACGACAAATATCTACTGTGTTTGCTCATCAATACAAATTTAGATCTTGCACCAAAGACAATGTATATGACGACTATGTTTACGGACGTTCAATTACCCTCCACCAAAAATATCATTAATCGTTTTGTAAAATAAATATTTTTTTCACTATGTTGTATTCTAATCAAAATTTCAGAGGCCTATATTTAACCCACAATAATTTCTTTTGCGAAG